>JAFCZV010000202.1 GCA_019314155.1 Deltaproteobacteria bacterium | reverse complement strand
CCCAGGTATTGCAGCACCCGTCCCCTGAATTTTATCGGCGTTGCCAAAAACAGGGGCGACAACTCCTTGCGATCAAACCCTTCTCCGATGAGTTGACCGGTGGCGATCAAGACCATGACGTCCCCCTGATCCAAACGGTCGAGGACCGCCCGCCGCTCGCTGCCGCTGAGATCGCCGGTTAAAAGTTCAGACGATATTTTATATCGGTATCGCAACAGCGCCTGGAGGGTTTCACAGTGTTTTTTCCGGTCTGAAAGCACCAGGCACACACCGTTGCTATTGTGCACTTCTTTTTCAATATCCGATGCGATCAGTCGATTTCTTGGGTCGTCCGAGACAAGTTCCGATATCATCTTGCTGTATTCGTTCACCGGATCAAAATAGGGTTTAAAGTCCGTCTCCCGGACAATGACCTCCGCAGCCAAAATATCGCCGCTTTCGACCAGGCGGTTTTGATCGATCTTATGATGAACGTCACCCAGGTGCCAGAATATCAATCTTGACAGATTGTCCCGGCGGAAGGGCGTTGCCGATAGTCCCAGCAAATACCTGGAATCAAATTCAGTCACCGCTTCGGTAAAGGTTCTGCTCGGACACCGATGACACTCATCCACAATAAAAAATCCGATGTGTTTCGACACGTCCTCGGCACACTTATACAGCGTCTGAACCAAAGCCACCGTCATCTTTTCGCCCATTTTTACTTTGCCGCCGCCGATAAAACCGACGTCGTCCTCAGGAATTCCCAAGAACTGCCCGATCCGATCGATCCATTGATAGGCCAGATCTTTGGTATGCACCACAATCAAGGCCGGCTGCTTTCGACGTGCGATAATGTACAGTGCCATAACGGTTTTCCCGCTTCCGGTGGGTGCGCTCAATGTTCCGAAATCCCGCGAAATCATCGCCCGAACCGCTTTCTGCTGAAACGGCTTTAATTGCCCGGCAAATTTGAAATTAACCGGCGTTCTGGTACGTCTTTGGTCGTCAATCTCATACGTTACCCCGCGACGCCTGCACAGGAGCAGCAACTGCCGCATATAGCCTCTGGGAATCCACAGACCGCCGCCCCTGATTTTATCATAAAACTTCAACATTTTAGGGGTGCCCCGGTTCCAGCGGCCCATCCGCGCGTTCTCCTGCCATTTTGGGTTCGGAAAGGTCAGGGTGTCCATCAGTTTTTGGCGGATTTCCGGGGAAATGTCGGAAAGTCGCAGGTTGTTGGTCAGGATGATTTTCAAATTGTTTGGCCTTTATTGATATTGTCCTTATCTTTGATGTTCTTTATGGTAAGTTTAGCGGGGACCCCTTGCACCCTTTTAGATCACACCTGCTCAATTGGACTGGGGGCCAGATGATGGATACCGATCATCAAGCTGATAATGCGGGATGTTTCTCCCCGTGTCAATACCACCGGCCTCTTTGGCTTTCTTTTCCCGCTGAAAGCGGGATGGCTATTTCTCGGTTTCCACCTGCCCGCCTCGCTTGAGCTCGCGATAGCGGGCAGGTGGAAACCGAGAAAGCAATAGATCCAATCAATCCTGTTAATCCTGCCTACCCCGTAGGTAGGTACTATCGTACTGGGGTCCAATATAAAAATTACAACTAAGCCACCCCGCAAATTCTTATGACGATCCAAAACATGTTTGTACAGAAACGCCACATATCGTTTCACCCACATACTACAGCTTCGTTCAGTGGGTATTGAATAATGCATGGGTCCAATGATGCAGTGCATTTCATCCATCAGTTTTCCGGACCTATTTACTTCTCCATTGACATAATTTAACATAAATGACATGGGGAATATCATATATTGTCAATAAGCAATTTTGCTTGTTCATCATTCTCATATCAACATATCAGGCAGGTTTGCAAAATAATCAATGGTTGGCTGGACAAGAAGGAAGTTATGAAAATCAGAAAACTGATAGAGGATGACCTTGTAAGTTTAGCTGCGCTTTACAAGCAGTTTTGGGGTGAAGAGTCCTCACTGGAAAAGATGAGAGCCACATTTCAAAGGCTCAAGAGAAACCCGAACTATGTTTTCTTGGTAGCTGAAAAACAGAATCGACTAGTTGGTTCAGCCATGGGTATCATCTGTGAAGAGCTATACAGCGACTGCAAACCATTCATGGTGGTTGAGGACGTTATAGTCGATAAACATCATCGGCGTTTGGGAATTGCGTCTTCACTTATGAGGGAGCTGGAAAAATTCGCTTACGAAAGCAATTGTAATTACATTATTTTCGTAACCGAGTCAGAACGAACAGAAGCTCATAGTTTCTATGAATCAATCGGATACAAATCTGATGCATACAAAGGTTTTAAGAAGCGACTGAAAAACAGCCAACAAGGCGGTTCAGTTGACAGCCAGGGCCATGCCATTTTGTAAGGTTTTGGTAGATTAAAGGTTTTTGGTTATTATCAAGGATAGTGAAAGCTCTGGCTGCCACTGACCTTAGCGTTCGGCCCATGTGAATGTGATCGTCCCCATATTGGTTTTTATTGTTGGAGGGATTGACAACGATCACAAATGTTGTTATTATATCCAACATGAAAGCCGTTGAACTCATTTGCTCACGCATCCTATATTCCGAATTCGCATTTGCGGAATTGGTATTGTGGCGTCTTTCAAAGCCAATTGAAGGATCATTACACAAGTTTAAGTATAGGCTGGCGTATATCGTGCGTGGTGAATGTGTTTTGCGTTACGATAACGAGACTGGCAAGGGCGATCATCGGCATTTCGGCGGGAAAGAAAGTGTCTACGTGTTCACGACACCCGAGAAGTTGGTCGCTGATTTCCAGAATGATATAGTGAGGTGGAACAATGAAAACCGTAATCCTTGATGTACAAACGCCTGCCGATTCAATGGCAGACTTTACACGTGCTTGGAAGACAGGCAAATCCCAAAAGTCCGCTCGAATTAGCTTTGCGACTCCGGAATTACTTTGGCGAGTATTAACAGCAAAACGTTGGGAACTGCTTAAGGTTCTCTGCGGAGCAGGTCCTGTATCAATCCGCGAAGCTGCACGACGTGTTGAGCGCGATGTTAAGGCCGTCCACGGCGATGTTACAGCACTACTAAACGCTGGAGTCCTTGATCGCACAGACAACAGGCGCATCGTTTTTCCATACGAAGCAGTGAAAGTCGAGTTCCTATTGCATGCGGCGTAATGCAGCGTGCTTATGGGGCCGAACAAGCCAGTTCACCCAACGCTAAACGCTAAGGGCTCGCGCAAAAATAATTTCACATTTTTACATCTCAGCTTCAGCCCATCTTTGGCTGATACCTCACTCGCAAAATCCGCGAAATAGCTCGCTATTCCTGTGGTTTTACTCTCTCGGATCAGCCAAATCTGAACCAAATCTGAGCGCCAATTCTGCGAAGTTATTTTTGCGCGAACCCTAAGGCACTTTTCTATATAAATACAGATTGATACGCTCCATAATTTCAGACGTTTAAACAGGTGTTAGCGTGGGTGACCGGCAGCGTTAACCGTCAAGAAAATTATGCTTGATAATTATCCGGGTATGATGTATTGTCATACCGGAGGTGATTAAAATGGCCACATCAAAAATTGCAATTACAATTGAAGATAAGACACTTAAACGGCTCGATCTTCTCGTTAAATCGAAATTTTTTCCAAACCGCAGCAAAGCTATTCAGCAGGCTGTTTCCGAAAAATTAATGCGCATAGAGAAAAGCCGTCTTGCCCAGGAGTGCGCCAAGCTTGATCCAGAATTCGAACAATCTTTAGCGGAGGAAGGCTTCTCATCGGAGTTGGAAGAATGGCCAGAATATTAAGAGGAGACATACACTGGGCTGATTTAAATCCAGTCATTGGTAGCGAACAGGGCGGTTTACGCCCTGTTCTTGTTTTAAGCCACAATGTGTTTAATGAAAGATCTGGAACTGTCATTGCCGTTGCGATCACCAGTCAGCCACAAAGGGCTGGTTATCCGCTGACCATGGAGCTTGGGGATACCGAGCTTCCTAAAAAATCTTGGGTAAAGATCAGCCAGATTCGAATCCTCTCTACGAAGCGCATCGGCAAGAAAATAGCAAAAGCATCTGACGAAGAATTGGCTCTCATCATTGATGGTTTGAATGAAATAATTGGCGGTTAACCTATAGGGATTGACACGACCTGAAAGGTCGTATTCAATCTATTGTTCAAGAAGCCCGGTTTACTGAGATTTTAGTATAAGGGTATTGCTTCGATGATCTGAGAAAGGGAAGTCCCCCGGAATCGATAGAACTCGGGGGGCGGAGATGAACAGAGGCTTTCTATCCCCGAGACAAAGCTCGGGACAGGCGATAAAAAGACATGAATATTAAGAAAAAGTTGTCGATATTCGGAGCAAAAGCCGGGTCAAGGCACAGTTGTCCTGTGCCGCTTTAACCGGAGATCGGCTTGTTAGGCGTAGCTGAAAGCGAAGACTGACAGCCTGTTAAAATTGTGTAAAAATAGTATTTGCAGGTTTTCAGCTACCCTGAATCCGCAAATACTCTTTTGAACGGCAACAGTGAAGCGCCCTGCCCTGACTGTAGCAAATACGCATCGTGGCGAGTGACCATTTATCTTTGTTTTTGCGATGCAGGAAATAATCTTGAAGTTGCACCTCGGTGATTTGATCGGGGGTTTTGTTGTAAAAATCGACGAGCATGCGAACGGATCTTGTAT
>JAFCZV010000201.1 GCA_019314155.1 Deltaproteobacteria bacterium | reverse complement strand
AAGATCCCTCATAGCAGGGCTATAGCCATCGTAGGATAACAGCTTATTTATGATTTGATCGTCCAGGATATCATCGATGAATCTGAGCTCTTTGTCCCTGATGTGCAAAGGGTGGCGACTTTTTCGGTTCAATTTGAATAGAACACTGTTTTGGCAGCCCTCAATAAATCGCCCCATTTCATCTAAATTCATAATGGCAGCCGTCGGTAATTGGGACTCGATTCCAAGCAATACTTCAATAGGAGTTGTAACATCCTGTTTAAAATCATAATTATAAACAGCTTCATCTAAAACCTTTTTTTCATCTAAAACCTTTTTAGCGATGGCTTTCTTTTCTTTTTTTGTCAGATTCTGCCAGTGGGGATACCGAGTTTTCAGTTGTTTTCTAATCTCAGCTTTGATAGCTTTGTGATGCATGGGAAAGTCTCCTTTTGGTAATTTTCTTGCTTGGGATTTTACCAGATTATAGAGGCTTTCTCATGCTTAAGCAACTGATTTCTTATACTTATTCTTAAATTGTTTTAACACCCTTTTATAGGTTCAATATTAAGTCTTTTGTTTTTCATAAAAAGATTGAAATGTCACATTGTGGTATTATATTTAAGTAATTACCTCATCAGAGCATAAGCTGAAAAAATTACCCTGTTGGTCATGTAGATGAGAAGACAATAGGCAAGAAAAAGATGCTCGGGTTAAGTTTATCAAGACAGATAAATTTTTCTTCAGAATAAACGGGGGTATTTATGAAGGTAAGAGATTTTATGGAGACAGATGTTATCAGCATAGAGACAAAGACATCCATTATGGAAGCCCAAAATATTATGTGGGAAAAGAATGTCAAGCGGTTGCCAGTAATGAAAAAAGGTAAACTTATCGGTCTTGTGACCAAACATATGCTCTTGGAGGCTTCCCCGTCATCAGCGACAAGTCTTAGCGTATTTGAGCTCAATTATCTTCTGTCAAAAATGACGGTGGACGATATTATGGTCAAAGATCCCATAGCAATTTCTCCAGACGATCCCGTTGAAGCGGCCATATGGCTGGGTAAAAAACACGGGATATCTACCTTCCCAGTAGTGGGGGATGGCAAGTTGTTAGGGATTATAACGGAACTCTGAGGTTCTGGGACTGGAAAGTGAGGGAGCTCGGATTACAGTGAAAGGCCTGGGTAGCAAGTTGGGTGAACTGAAAGAAATCATTGGCGTACTGGACGATCACGCAACCCCTCTGTTGAGTATCGTAACTATTCCACGGAAAAAGAAGGGGGATTGGGTCATCGTGTTGAGGGTTCTATCCTCTGAGGCTGTAGGAATCGTGAAGGATCTAGAAAGAAAAGGCTTAAAGATTACCGATGTGAACTAATAATCCAACATTCATTGCATCTTTGTGGATCTGGGATCACTACTAAAAAATTTATAAGGAGAAAGTATTATGCCAGTCCAGTTGAAAGTCAAAGACATGATGGTTTCCATTGATGATTATGCAGTAACAACTGCCGATAAACCTCTGAAAGAAGCCGTTCCAGAGTTGATGAAAATCTATTGTCAGGTGGAAACCGGGAAATGTACGGAAGCAGGACACAGAACCAGCCTTGTGCTTGATGCTAAGGATAAACTTGTGGGCATTCTCGATTTTAAAAGCATCTTGAAAGTGCTGATACCGGAAATTGCAGGAGGGATCAGCGGAAAACTGCGTGCACTGAATGTTTCAATCGCTTTTGCAGAAGCCGATGCACATGATATGGACCATGCAAAGCACGGGTTCAGATCCAGAGTCAGACAGAACGCTCAAAACCATGTTAGAGACGTTATGCTTAAAATAAGAGGGACCATAGATGCCGACGCCAGTTTTCTGGATGCGCTTAAAATGATCTACCGGAACAAGATTACCGTCTTGCCCGTGTACGAAGAGGGCAAACTGGTGGGCGTCCTGCGGGATTCAGATCTGTTTCTGGCCGCAGCAAATGTTCTTATAGAGCAATGAACCCTAACGTTGGAAAAGTTTAGGATGCCGCAGATCCACCGATAACGGTTCCGGAATTTAAAATACTGATTTAATTATTTTTACAAGGATGCATCAAATGTTTTGGTATACCCTGTCCGGTCCCTCGAGGGCAGACCATGAAAAGGGACTAAGGTTCATCGAAAAAAATGAGAAAGGAGGCCGTATGAAACGTTTTGAATACAAGATCACCAAGCATTCGGCTGATACTTTTGATAAGATCATCTACTTTTGTTCTAAGTCCGGCCAATGCGGTATTGATGAAGTCTCGAAAAACCAGACAAGAATCTTGACTACTATTCTGAACAACCAGGGGAGGGAGGGTTGGGAGCTTGTCCAAATTTCTTTCGGCAAAGATGGCGTGATGGTCTATTGGAAACGCAGAATTAAAGACAGAGAGAATTAAATTCATAATTAAGATTGTTGGATAAATACGAAAAAAGGAGTGTTGAACATGTATGATAAAAATGAATTGTGTAAAAAGATCATAGAATTATATCCGGATATCGGAGAATGCGGGATAGATGTAAACGTTGATTATGATTTAGAACAAAAAACGTGGGTCGTGGACCTTAAAAAGGATCATCACAAACTTAAAACGTTTCTCGAAGGCAATGACGCTGAGTTGTGTATGGAAGGAAAGCAATGTGTCAGTCTCGGTATTGAAATCGCCCAGCTAAGAGATAACATAAAATTATTATAGTGATTGCATAAAAAAGGAGAAAGACCATGGAATATACGTGTAAAAATTGTGGAGCAGTAGCAGACGAACCGGGACATTTGTGCAACCCCTGCGGAGATAAGGCCAATTGCAGTTTTTGCGGAACCCCTGAGGTGGATACTGCCCATATGTGCAAAGATAAACTGGCAGCCATGAAATATGCATGTGATGGTTGCGGCCGCGTGGCCATGGAAGAAGGCCATCTCTGCAAGCCATCAGCTATCAGTTGATTGGGTATCTTGAAAATAGACCTCTGTACTGGATATAGTGAAAAGATCAATGGAGAAAAAGCAAGGGGCAGATCAATAGCCGACAAAATTTAAAGATTGTTGTCCTTCATAGCCCAAATTCTGCCACTGTAATGCTTACCATGATAAACAGAGGCCTTGAAGCTTTTGAAGAAGCGGCAGCACTTGATATGCCAAGAAATCAACGTTTGAATGCTGTATGCCCGCCTATGGCAAAAGAAACAGCAGAAAAAATGGGCTGGAGTCCAGGTGGTGTGCCAGTAGCCGAAATAGCAAAATATTATTTACAGTCGGTGGATAGTGGTCTTAATGGCGCCCTTTTCGGCCCTGCGCATTCTAATTAAATCCAGACTAAAGCTTTACGATACATGTAATTAGCACGAACTGATTTTAAGATGTGTTTATGGTAAGAAATCATAAGTTTGATTTTGCTCTAAAATTTCCGTTTAAAAATGATATAAGACTAATGTTTTCTCGGGGCTACCTTAGCACTACCTGTTTGGAAAATAAGAGTATATTTTATTAAAAATGATTGAAAGGAGGATTTTGATATGAAAAAGATTTTTTTACAAATTCTGGTTGGTTGTTCCTTTATTTTTCTTTTTTCCGTTCAAGCATTTGCTCATTGTGAAATACCTTGCGGAATATACGATGATGAGACGAGAATCAACATAATTAAGGAGCATATTGTTACCGTTGAGAAGTCCATGAATCAAATTATAGGACTCGAAAAGGAAGAACATCATAATTCCAACCAATTAGTTCGTTGGATTATGAATAAGGAGCGCCATGCTGATGAAATTCAGGAGATTGTAACTCAATATTTCATGACTCAGCGGATCAAGCTGGACACGAAAAACTATGAAAAGAAACTTGGATTACTGCATCAGATGCTAATCTACAGCATGAAATGTAAACAGACGACTGATTTAACCAATGTAACTAAACTAAAAGAATTAGTTAATGATTTTAAGGCACTCTATTTCCAAAATAAATAATGCATTATATTTTAGGTGTTCCATAATTGCTGGGACATTCCGGTGAACCACCCGCTACCTGCAATTAGAAGCAAGTATCAAGTGCTTGATTTTTCTGTGATACCAGAATACCATATCAACAATCTATAGTTGTGGCGATTTCTGCAATAAATAACAGGTTTTTGAGATTGTAGAATAATTGTGATATCGTTTTTCAATAAGGGCAAATCCTTTTTCGGGAGTTTGTCTATTTCATTTTTATGATATATATAATCAGTAAGAATTGGCTCCAGGTTGTACTTATAGCAAGAAAACACAACAGAGGTTCAGGGAGGTATCACATGAATGATGGTATTATTTTTTCGCCTTTCCAAGTAAAGAGTATTACTCTTAAAAACCGAATCGGTGTTGCCCCTATGACACGCATGTCCTCCTCAGGAGACAGCATCCCTCGACAGGATGTTTTTGAATTTTTAATTAGGAGAGCCAAAAATGGAGCTGCAATCGTTTATACCGAAGCGATTGTTACGGATTATGAAAGTGCTCAAGGCTATCCAGGACAGGCCCGAATGGTAACGCAGCGACAGATTGAATCATGGAGGCCCGTGGTGCGTGCAATCCAAAAAGAGGGATCTATCGCTATTATGCAAATATTTCATTGTGGGCGTATGGCATGGCCAGATATAAACCCGGCAAATCGGGTGATAGCTCCAAGCGCCATTACCCCAAACCAAATCAATCCTATGACTGGAGAACCTTATCCGGTGCCTGACGTTATGACACAGTTTGACGTAGATCATGTGATCGTTGGTTTTGCGGAAACGGCTAAGGGAGCCATTGAAGCTGGTTTCGATGGTATAGAAATTCACGGAGCTCATGGTTATCTTATCAATAATTTTTTATCTTCATACTCTAATGAACGTACAGATGCTTACGGAGGATCCGTGGAAAATCGTTTCCGTTTTGCCCATGAAGTGATTCAGGCGGTAAAAAAAGTGATTCCTGATGATCGTCTGCTGACTTTCAGAATTTCAAATTGGGGTGTTGCAGACATGGAAGTATCCCTATTTAAAGATAAGGATGAATGGCAGGAGCTGATCAATTTATTGTCTAAAGAGTCTATCGATGCAATCTCAGTATCGGCATATTGCTACAAAGATAAAGCCTTTGGAACGGATCGGAGCATGGCCCAAATTACAAGAGAAGTAACCGATTTGCCTATTATGATATGCGGCCAAATTTATGACAGAACAAGTGCGGAGGATGCCTTGACGGATGCTGATATCGTTTTGAGTGCTAAATCAATGCTTCTTAATCCGAATTGGGTTGAAGATGTTAGATCGGGAAAAGACCTTCCGCTATATACATCGGAAGAAGCAAATGTTGCTTACACCGACGAACCGTTGCCGTGATAAATGAACTGTTTATGGATGCACCAAGGTTAAAAAACAATTATCCAAAACCAACAAAGGAGACGTCTTATGAGCTTGCAACAAAAACTGGATGCTCAAAAGAAGGCAACTGAAACTTCTGCGCCCAAGGAGGCTATAGAAGTCATGCATCGGGCAACGGATAATCTAGCCAAATCCGGGATTATGAACCGTATTGTCAAAAAGGGCGACAAAGCCCCTGATTTCATGCTGAATGATATAAACGGCAACACTGTTAATTTGAAAGAAAAGCTGTCCAGAGGTCCTGTCGTGCTCGGTTTTTACCGTGGGCGATGGTGACCGTACTGCAATCTGGAGCTGGAAGCTTTGGAGCAATCGCGAGCTTTGGTCAAAAGTAAAAATCTTAGCGTGGAATTATTGAGTGATCCTGGAAATCAAACGGCAGAAAAATACGGTTTGGTTTACACCTTTCCAGAAGATCTAAAAAAGGTTTATCTACAGTTCGGTGTTGATCTTCCGAAATACAATGATGATGAATCTTGGCGATTACCTATGCCTGCCAGGTATATAATTGATCAGGAACAGATAGTCAGATATGCTGAGGTAAGCCCCGATTACACCGTCAGGCCCGACCCTTCACATACCATTGCAGCTCTCAAAAAAATTACATCCTGAAGAGGTGCTTAACCCCCCTGTTTCATATTGGTTGATGAAGGTCATACGTCTATCAATTTCAAACGCTTTATACATTCTAAAACAGTTTCACCATTTAAGAGGTTTGATATGTCTCAACAAGACATCACTGTGTATGGTGCCTATTGGTGCCCGGATTGTCGCCGGAGTAAACAATTTTTAGGTGAACATCAGATTCCATACAATTGGATTGACATCGATGAGGATAAAGACGGTGAAGCATTCGTCATAAAAACTAACAACGGCAAGCGTATAATCCCCACTATAACCTTTGGTGACGGCTCTTTTTTAGCGGAGCCAAGCAATGCCGAGCTAGCGGCTAAGCTCGAGCTGAAGACCAAAGCAAGCCGCAACCATTATGATTTAATCATTTTGGGTGGAGGGCCGGCCGGTTTGACAGCGGCGCTATATACTGCACGCGAGTTTATTGACACTCTCATCATTGAACGAGCGGCTTTCGGTGGCCAAGCTGCTGGGACAGAGCGTTTGGAAAACATGCCGGGATTTCCGGAGGGTATCGGTGGGATGGAGTTTTCAAAACGCTTACGGAGCCAAGCTGAGCATTTCGGCGTCGAGCTTCTACAGGCTCAAGAAGTAACCAGTATTCATGCCTATGGCAACTATCACTGTGTTCACACAGGAGACGGAGAGCAATATAGCGCTCGATCTCTTCTTATCACTACGGGTAGTCGCTATAAACGCCTGAATGTCCCAGGCGAAAATGAACTTGTTGGAGCGGGAGTCCATTTTTGCGCTACCTGTGACGGCCCATTTTATAAAGACAAAAGGGTTGCGGTTGTAGGGGGAGGAAACAGTGCTGCAGAGGAGAGTCTTCTACTGATTAAATTTGCGAAACACATAACCATACTCGTACGTAGTGGTCAGTTCAAGGCGAGCCAGATCATACAAGAAAAAGTTTTAGCCCATCCGCAAATAAGCGTGCGCTGGCACACTGAAGTAAAGGAATTTATCGGTGAGAACTCGAAGCTCACAAGACTCAACGTAATTGACAAACAAACCGAAGTGACGGAAGAATTATTAATAGATGGTGCTTTTATTTTCATTGGGTTGGAGCCCAACACTGACTTTCTCGCTGACAGTGGCGTTTTGCTAAATCAATGGGGCTTCATCATTACCGGTCATGATTTGGCTCACAGCGGTGAAATGCCAACGAGGTATGAAAAACGTGAGCCGCATCTGATGGAAACGAGTATTCCAGGGATTTTTGCTGCCGGCGACGTAAGAGATAAGAGTACCAAACAAGTGGCGAGTGCGGCCGGTGAAGGTGCGAGTGCGGCTCTGATGATCCGAGAATATTTGAAGAGTGTCTGACATCAATATTTTTTTTATTTACTCCTTTGCTTAAACTAATGGTTAAAATGGCAAAGGATGTGGTCATTAGACTACACCAAGAAAATTTCACAGGAAAGATGATAATAACACAACAATAGCAACTATCAAGAGCCTGATTTTTCTGTGATAACGTAATATCCTATCACCAAACGATAGCGGTTGAACTAACTGCAATTTCGTCACGTTATCAAGCTCTTGATTTTATAGCATAGTCTCAATATATCTGTAAGGACAAGATAGATAATATTGCGAACCCACCGCAGGCTTGACAAACGGAAGGACGCGAATGAACTTTAAGGAACGAGTTCCCTTCGGCAAGACGGGACTGATGATGAGCCGGATCGGGTTGGCGTCCGGCTTCGGCGTACCCACTGCCGCCATCGAGAAAGCGTTTCATGAGTACGGCGTCAACTACTTGTACCTGTCCATGCTCAAGCGGGGCCACATGGTGCGGGCCATCCGCAACCTCGCCCCCAAGCACCGCGACGAGCTGCGCATCGTGCTGGCCAAGCCAACCTTTGGTGGATTTTTCCTCCAGAGCTTTGTGGAGCGCTGGCTCAAGAAGCTTAAGATCGAACAGGCCGATCTCGTGGTCCTACAAGCTCAGCGCAAACCTCTAAACCAGAAGCTCGTCGACCGCATACATCGACTCAGGGACAGCGGCAAGGTGCGTTTCGTGGGCATGTCCAGCCACGAGCGGCCCCTCTTCGGCAAGATCGCCCGCGGAGAGGTGAAGGCGCCGGTGGACTTCTTTCAGATCCGTTACAACGCCGTGCACACAGGAGCCGAACAGGACATCTTCTCGCACCTGCCGCAGGAGAACCGACCGGGTATCGTGATCTTCACCGCCACCTGCTGGGGCAAGCTCCTCAAGCCCCAGCTCATGCCGGCAGGCGAGCGCCCGCTGGCCCCAGCCGACTGCTATCGCTTCGTTCTATCCCATTCCGACGTGAACGTCTGTGTCACGGGGCCCTCCACCGCGGCTCAGATGGAGGAAAATCTCAAGGCCCTGGACGCCGGGCCCCTCGACGAGGAGGAGATGGCCCGCGTCCGACGTATCGGGAAGCACATCTACAGTATAGACAGCAAGCCCCCCCTTCTCGCCCGATGATTCCGGTGACGTCCGGCACCTGACAACAGCGATTGGGCAAATCTTTTTTGGAAGGTTTGCCTTTTTGATTTTTTATGGATTTTACGATATATGCAAACGGTAAAGAAACAAAAATGTTCTAAGTTCAAAAAGCACACAAGTTTAGAGCTTATCTATGGAACTCGAAACACTTCGATCATATCTTCTTAAAAAACAAGGCGCATTTGAAGATTTCCCTTTCGGACCTGAAGT
>JAFCZV010000009.1 GCA_019314155.1 Deltaproteobacteria bacterium | reverse complement strand
AACTAACGACGATTAAATCTTTATCATTTAAAGCGTTCATAATTTGCGTAACGGCTCTATAATCTCTTAATATCATTAATGCCCATATTGCCTGTCGACGAACCCAATTATTTTTTTGATATAGTGCTTCAATAGCTAAATCGAATGCATTGTCAATTTCTAACAATTTATTTTCATCAGAATTCAATATCGCATAGTAGAATCTTGTTAATTCAGTATTTATTTTTAATAAAGCATTTTGAATTTTCTTGTTCAGGTAGTCTGTGTATACATTATAAAGAGACACTAAATGTGTTATAGCTCTTTCATCTTTTATTTTCCCTAATGCTATAACGACCTCCATGATAATATTCATATTTATATCTAAGCGGGGTTTTTGACTTTCTTGTTGCAAAATATCTATTAAAGGTTCAACGGCTCGTTTATCTTTTGTTGCGCCTAAGGCTCTGATCGTTTCGCAGCGAAAGATGATACCATCTTCATTCCTCAACATTGAAATTAACGGCTTAACAACCGTCTTGCCTCCTATCTGACCCAGTGCTTTTACAACTTCTTCACGAAGATGTATTTTATTATCCCGCAAAACATTTAGTAAGGGTTCGACGGCTCGTTTATCTTTTATTACCCCTAATGCTTTAATGGTTTCGCAGTACAAAGGAGAACTATTACCATCCTGCAAAACCGCGACTAAAGGTTCAACTGCGGACGCTCCTATTTTGATCAATTTAGTCCATTCTTTTAATGCAATGAGATAATAAATTCCATCTTCACCGATTGGTTCCCACCCTATTTCACCGAGAGATGCTGCGGCCGACATCCGAATATTCCAATCGTTCTTATATTGTAAAGCCTTTATCAGATGATTGACCTTTTTCTTGCTTTTCAACTTTTTTATATTAGGCTTGAATATATTGATAATGCTCATTTTTTTACACCGATTCCATAAAAGGCAGGTACGTGTTCAGGTGTTTTTTTAGGTTTCAATTATGACATGCAAAAATTATACAAAACAACAATTAGCATTAAAGAAAATTTGAATTGGATTATATTTCAATGGGTTAACCTGATTGACCAGATTAAAGGCTGAAAGGATTTGACAATTTTTGTCAAAAAATGTGCCCTTCTTTGACAGATCTCTCCCGATTTCAAGGTAATATCGAAAGAGAAAAACCGGATACGTCTATTGAAGATGTTTGGGATGAATAAATATAGTTTTGTTGGAATTTTCGAAGACGTGTCACAATAACAGCGTCGTATACGAAAAGCGTTACCTCGAAGTTCAGCCAAAAACTGCGCATGTCAAGATTGATAATCTTGTAAAAAGTCATGAATTCAACTATAGAGGGCTAAGTGGATAGCCGTGATCAGAAAGCTTATAAGACTTATGCGTTCCTTGATCAACGCCTGCTAACCCAAGCAGGCTGCTTATGTTGCTGTTGCAACCTCAAAATCACATACCAGGGGAGTATGGTCGGAGAATTTGACCGGTGGTATCTGAAAATGGGTGACACAAATTTCCGGGCTATGAAAAATATAATCGAGTTGTCTTCGCGGGGCTCGGCTGGGATGGGAGGGTTCTCCGTTGCGGTTGGCATTGTGTAACTGAGTAGCGGCAAGGAATAATTGTAGTTCCCGATCACCCCATAACACGTTGAAATCACCGGCAACAATAACCGGTTTTTTCAGGTTTTTAATCATGTTATGAAGGTCCTGCAATTGATACTGCCGGTGGCGGAATTTGATAGACAGGTGCACCAGAAAGATCGAAAAATCCTCCAACTCGAGTTCGATCACAAGACGCTTGACGCCGTTGCTAAAATAATGAAAGTGTTGAGACACGATCCTCTGGTTGGTGAGAATCGCATTGCCCTGTTTATTCAACACCGGCACTTTCTGTACCACTGAAGTAGTGGAATATTTTGACTGATAAACATGAAAGTGTTTCAATTCTTGGGCGATGGCTTCCGCCTGGTTGCTTTTTTCCGAACGAAAAGATCCGGCGTCCACCTCGATCAATCCGAGAATATCCGGATTCAGCGGTTTGATGAAATTTATTATTATTTTTAAATTGCCGTTGGTGTTCTTAAAATAGCCGCTGTAAGGTACCGGAAGGTGAAATTTCTTTCCAATACCTGCTGCATAACGTATATTGTACAAGATAAATCGCATGTTTTCTTTTTTTAATACCCCCTGTCGACGATAATATTTTAGAGTCAACAAACAATAAGACCCGCCCAAGCAAAGTCAATAGCTGAACCCTTGTTGCTAAAGTGGGCGCTGCTGCAGTTCAAGGCCTTGTGCTGTTCAGCCCGACAAAGGTACCACCGTTTCTATGGCATAAAGCGCGCATCAGGGTGGCAAATCTTTCGCCGGTGTTGCCGGGCCGGTTCGTTTTTTCCATGACCACCGGGAAACCCACGGCATGGATCCGGACGCGACGAGATCCGTCTTTTGTTGCCGTGTTGATTCTATCCACCACATTAATGACCGGTTGGACTGCCGGACCACTGAACTCATCGCCAAAGACATAGAGACTTATTTTTTTATTTTCCGAATAGAACAGTTTGATCGCTGTGGTGATACCTTCCACCGGACTGCTGTTGCTGAAAGCATTCCATGAAGCAAGGGCTGAGATGATAGCCCTGCGGCGGGCGGGGGTGTCCGGTATCCATTTCCCGGCATATTGGGAAAACAGGAAATTTCCCATATCGTTCATGATCTGGATGCCTTTGACTTTCGGATAGATTTCAAGGGTCTCCCGCATCTTTTTCTGTACCAGGCTCCAGGCATTCCGCTGCATACTGCCCGAGGTATCGATAATAAAGACAATGTACTCGCTGTCCACCGGAATCCCTCCCACCGAACGGATAATCTTTCTAGGTCGGTTTTTCAAAAGCCGTTTCATTTCTTGGGTCATATCCTGTCGTGCCCGGGCCAGTCGGCCCTCAATTATATTCTGCACTTTGGCATCGTCTTTTGATGCAGCGAATCGGCTTTTAACCTCCGAAAGATCGCCCTGGAGGCGAGCAATCTTTTCTTTTGCATCGGACAACTGCTCCCTTTTGGCCGTGAGTTCACGATTCAAGATATTGGTTTCACCCCGAATTTCAAAAAGTTCATTTTCCAGGCGAACGATTTCAGTCTGCATATTTTCTTTAATTTCTTCAATAACCACCGGTTCGGCAAATTTAGACAGTACAAACAGTAAAATGACGGCACCAAAACCGCAACAGATGCAGTCAAGGAAGGAAAGGCTGAATATTTCTATGTCCCGTCTGCGCTTTTTCATAATGCATAAATGGCTGATAGCGTATCTGAATATTGGTCTATTGTTCTATTGAAACTGATAATTTTGCTATCATTCCAACATGCAGGCTCGCCGCAACGCCAAAAGCCGTACATATTCACAGGGTGTGTTCCCCGCTTCACTCCGGTGTATAATAGGTGTATAGTCATTTCATCAAAAACGCCCTTTACGGCCAATTTATCGAAGGGCATAAAAAAGCCCCTTTGGTTTTCTTGGCCAGACGCCAATAAGCATCTGCGGCCAGTGGATCTCCCTCCATGGGATAAAGGATGATGTTCACCGGAACTCGGGCCGGCAGCCTCCGGATCGCCTCATTGAATAAACGGAGACGTTTTCTGCTGGAAACTCTGGCTTGTCTCGGCTTGCTGCTGCCATAAGTCGGCAAACTGTCGGAAAGTAAAAATATGTTGTCCGGGGACGGTTTCATCTCGCCGATGGCTTTGAATGCATTTAACAGACTGGTTCCTTTCTCCGGGACCAACCGGTGCATGCTGTCTGCAGCAAGGCTTAACTGTTCTACATCCCCGGCATCCAGCCAGACCCCTTTTGTTTCTTGGACCAGCGGCAGTGCCGTTTCGTTGAATGTGTAAATTTGAAATTTGCTGGTCGGCGGCAGCTGGCTCAGCAGCCAATCGATGGTTTTTACGACCTGCCGCCACTTGGAAGCCCTTAATTTTTGGGTATTCTTTAAATTTCGGCGACGAATAATTCCCACAATGGTTTGATCCAGCATACTTGCGGAGGCGTCTACCAGAATAAAAATACGTTTGCCGCCCATTTTCAAACCGGTGAGGTACTGGCGATCTCCATGCCCGGGAAACGGGTGTAACCCGGACCCAAGCTCATCGCGTGATTTGGCACCGGCTTTTAATCGACGGAGTTCCTCTTCCAATGATTTTAGATCGGTTTTCAATCTGTTGGTGTGTGCTTTGGTTGCCAGGGTTTCCTTGTCCCTATCCGAGAGCTCTATCTTTTTTTCATGGATCATCTCTATGGCTTCACGGGATCGTCCTTGGATCGTCACCAGTTCGGCTTTGGTTTGCAAAAGGGTGTTCCGGGCCTCGATCCGGTTCTTTTTGCCGTCCAACACCTGATTTTTCAGTCTGCTGACCTCAGCACGCAAATCCGCCGTCACCGCATCCCGGCGCACGGCGCTCTTAGCGTTTACAACGACAAACAGAAGAATGATCGCCCCTAACCCGCAGCAGATGCAGTCGATAAAAGATAAGCTGAATACATTTAATTTTCTACGTTTCATCGGTTTCCATACAGACAATGAGCCGGATGGTTTCTCCGGATGAACCCAGACGAACGATTTGGCCCAGTTCCAGGGTGGTGGCTCCGTCGACCCGTCGACGGCCCACAAAGGTTCCTTGATCGCTGTAATCCGTTAAGATAATCCTGTCAGCATCACGTTGAACCGTGCAGTGCTTTCTGGAAACACCGGATGATTGCCCCTTGACATGGATGCCTTTTCCGGTGGGATAACGATCCCAGCCGATAAAAAGGGGTTTTTCGGAGAGCGGATAAGCCACATCACCGTAGAGCAAATGGGTCGCCTGTACTTGGTCGGGAGTTTTATTCGGAATCATTGGAGAGATCTCCGATTTCGCCTTTTGCCAGGAGCGGCTGGTGAAAAAAAACGCGCCCTGCCCGGCGTGGCCATCGGCCAACTGGCGCC
This sequence comes from Deltaproteobacteria bacterium, assembly GCA_019314155.1. Taxonomy (GTDB): domain Bacteria; phylum Desulfobacterota; class Desulfobacteria; order Desulfobacterales; family UBA11574; genus JAAXQD01. The sequence continues at coordinate 9,954 of JAFCZV010000009.1, read as the reverse complement.
GGAACTGCAAAACGCCCTGAGCCCCGGCTCCGGGCGCAAGTTCCACGATTTCACAATGATCGATTTCTGACAATTTGTCTTTCAATCCCGGAAGGCAGGCGATTCTATGGGTCAGCTGAAGAACTGTCGAGAACCCGTTTTTTCCGTGTTCGTCCCGCATTTTTAAAATTAAACGGCAGATGTCATCATACACTGCCTCGCTCTTTTGTTCCAGCAGATCCAAAAGCACGGTAATACGATAACTATCTGTCCCGTGAGATATCTCAAACAAGAACGATCGTTGACGTTTAAAAATTTCCAAAGCATCGGATAGACGGTCGTATAGCGCCTGTTCGGTGGCGGCCTGGTGAAGGGGATCGAACCTTGTGAACCGCACAAATTCTTCAGCAATGGATTCCACCCAAACCCGGTATAACTGCTCCAGGTTGATTTCCCGGACAGCTATTGAGTTCTCACAGGTCAATTGCTCACCCTGATGGAGATAAACGATCTCAAAGCGGTGTAAATGGATATCCAGATGCAGCAGCATTGCATCCGGGTATGGAGTCAATGACGCGGCTATTGGAAGGGATACAAATCCTTTAACGGGAATCGACAGCTCCCGGGCCATCCCCAGAATAAGTCCAAGCTGCTCCCGGCCGTAATAGTCGGGGACAGCGACAATCATCTCATCGCCATGGATTTTAACGTTTTCCCAGATGTGAGAGAGGTGGGCGCAGGCGATTTCTGCATGATTTTGAACGTGCCGGTTCTTCTGTTTTAGAGGTTCCGTATTCAATCGGTCCCAGAACCTGTTGATGACTTGGAGCGGGAACAAATGCGCCTTGCTTGCTGCCGGATTTCCAACGAGCAGGCGCTTTTTCTCCGGGATGGCAAACCCCGGACTTTCTGGATTCTGTCCGTCGATTGCCAGCAATCTTGCCGGTTTTTCACCAGCAACGAAGATCCCGGCATCGCTGAGTTCAAGTCCGAGAAGTGTCATTTAAGTACCCCATCAGTTGGATTCGTTTTTGTTACCGGGTAAGCAGATGCCTGGTTAATTTGTCCTCACAGTAGGCTTCGGTTTCCAACACATACCGATCTTGCAACAATTGCAGCTGATGCAGCATAAACATGAGAACAATGCTGATAAGAAGAGCGACCAGGGTGGAATTAAACGCCACTCCCAGACTGCGGGTGACACCGAAAATCTCCCCCTCAATGGCCTGGTAGGCCAGTCCAAGCGCATCTCCGATGCCCCGGACAGTACCGATAAATCCAATGGAAGGAACGGCCCAGGCAATATATCTGATCATAGACAATTCGGATTCCAGCCGTTCGCCTTCGGCCGCGCAGTAGGCATGGGTGGCATCCGCGACATCCTGGACATTACGGGTTGAGCTGAATCTCTGCAAACCCGCAAGCAGTGCCCTCGGAAGCAACGCGTTCCGTTGGAAAGGCGGTAACCCTTGAATCTCCCGGGACAGCTCCCGGGTATCTTCAGGCAGGATACGCACGCCCTCGGCCAGGGGAATTAAGTCTCTTTGTAGCAGCGCACGATGCCTTATGGTGCTAACAGCCTTAAGTGTCATAATGGCCAGCGCCCAAAACATGAGAATAAAACAGGCTTCCTGCTCATAGTCGCGAATCAATACGTAGATCGACCGTTCGGTGCTCGGGGCTTTATTTTTTTCCATCATAGCGGCCTGCCGGGCCAGGATGGCGTCGGCATTGGGACGAATGATGCCGACATAAGTAGCATGGACAACAATGACGATCAAAATCAGGGAGAAAAGCTGATAAATAAATTCCATGGATATCGGTAATGTTTTTTTCATAGCTGCGTCCACTGTAAGAGGAGTTTTGAGTTAGAGAAGCCTGTAGCCCTTCGCAAAATTGATAAGATTCCTTATAAATAAAACAGACCAAACATTCTTCCCGTTCTGTTTACACTCATTTAGGGTAATATAGCCTTTGCCCCATGCATCTTAGATGTCATAGGGAAAATCAACCCCCTGATCTGCCGGGATCGTTTCTGAAGGGGTGAACGGTTTCAGTTGCTTGGTTTTTTTTTTGGCATTTTTATCTTGGATCAAGGTTTCCGGTTGGGTTGTGTCATCATCGGCTTTTTCAATACCATTGCCCGAAATACCCTCAGATATTTTCTTTTTGTCATTTTGCACAAAATCTTTTCCCGGGTCCCGGGTTGATTCTACATTTAGTACCACCGGACTGTTTAAAGTATCCAAGGGTCTCATCGACACAGTTCCTGCACACGTCATCTTCGGAACACATAACCAGAGTGAAGCAATTATGATGATATATCCGTTGGTCATGATTACTTTAAATACCTGCAAACTCGAAATCCGACATCTTCCCGTGTGCCGTCACCGTAGCTGCGGTATGCCAGCCTCAGGGTGCTGATGCTGCCGTGCTTCCAGCTGGAGCCTCTAATTACATGGTGTTTACCATTCTCCGGCCCGACGGGATCCACAACCGTTTTTTCGGGAGCATAACTGTAAATCGAATAATAGTCGTGACACCATTCCGCCACATTACCCCCCATATCATACAGCCCCAGCCCGTTGGCTATAAACCTGGCCGGAGGCGCCGTTGTTCCATAACCGTCATTGTATCCTTCAAGAACGGTCGGGAGCAAGTCTTTTGCGGATTGATCGGAATAATTTCCCGATAATTTCCAGGGGGGAAATTTTTGACCCCATGGATATTTCAAGGGAGCCTGCTTGTTGTAAACCCGGGCACAGTATTCCCATTCTGCTTCTGTAGGCAGACGATAACCGGTATTCAGCGGTTCCACTGCAACCAGGTTCTCCCCTTTCTTAATATATGCAGGGGGCAGTGCCTCCTTGGCGCTGAGCCAGTTGCAGAACAGAGCTGCCTTTTCCCAAGTTGTCCGAACCACGGGTTGGTCGGCATTGTTTAACGGTTTAGACTTGAAACTTCCTGAATTGTGCCGGGGCATAAATTTCTTGAACTCCATGTTGGTGACTTCTTTAAGGCCCATATAAAACGGCCGGATCAGTTCAACCTTTCTCAAGGTCTCATTGGACTTACGTCCCTGTTCTCTGCGGGAAGATCCCATGGTATAGGAACTGGGCCGAATTAACTTCAGACTGTAACCGGTTTTGGTTACGATCATCGTCGGCGTCGTTTCTTTGGCCACACTCTCTTTTTTCAGGGTTATTTTCAATTCCTGTGGAAACCCGGGCCGGGGTGTAATGCTAATACGATGGGAACGATACCCTTTCTTTTTGAATTCCAGAGTGTGTTCCACTGCAATCAGACGAAATTGCCCCGGGACGGAGCCCCATGATTTGCCGTTCACCAGGAGTTCCGTGTCTGCCGGTTCCACCAACAGGCGTATGATACCTTCTTTGGGTTTTAATTTTACGTTGAGTTGTTTAAACATGGACGATGGGACCCGGACTTTCCGCGTTGTTTTCTCATAACCGGCCTTTGATATCTGAACGACGTGATCTTTATTTGGAGAAAGATCGACCTTCAGCGGCGTTTGACCGATGAATATCCCGCCAATCAATACATTCGCCCCGGCGGGTTTTGTATGAATCGCCAATTTACCGTCTGCCGGCCTAAGCTCAATATCCTTAATTTCTTGTGGTTCATTCGGTTTCACGACCAGACGGCTTTTCCATGTTTCATAGCCATCGGCACTGATTTCCAGCAGATAAATGCCCGCCGCCAGTTGAATACTCAAAGGCGTATTCCCGAACAATCGCCCGTCGATCTGTACGTTTGCACCCTGCGGCACGGAACTGACGAAGACATCCGACCATCCCGGAAGCAGTGCCATGTTAAACACCTGAAGTTTGCCGCACCCATCCACCTTAACTTCTATCTGCAAGGTTTGATAATTTTCGGCACGAATTTCGAGTTTCCGAAAACCCGGCTTTACTTCAAAATCCTCTATAGGGGTTTCTCCGACCTCATCACCGTCTATTTTCACCCTTGCACCGGCAATGCTGCTGTCGGTCATGTCCGATGGATGTGCATAGATCTTTACCCGGCCGGGTAATGTTTGCATTTTAAGATGTAAACGCTGTTGTTTATCAGAGCTGACTCGGAACCTGTGGTCAAGGGGATAAAAGCACTCTTTGAGCGCCGCCAGCGTATATTCTCCGGGCCACATCAGATAATAGTCGCCGATTCGGGGGGTAAAGATGCTCCCGGAAAACGCTATGCTTTCCGGAACAGGTGCTATGGTTATCACCACCTGGCGGGCCGTGAAGACAAACCATGCCGAAACACCCAGTAGAATCAGGACAACGCTTAAAAAAACACCGGCAAACCATTTAAAAAGGCTAAGCGGCATTAATCTTCGGGATGACTGTCTGGACCGAATGGAGATCGGTTCGATTTTTATGGGTCCTGATTCCATTTTGATTTAAAAATGTTATTTGGGTATGTTCAACTTCGAGTTCACACCTTATTCCTGCATATAACGGTTACGCGCAAAACTTTCCGGCCGGGTTTTACAATAATTTTCTCCCGGACATCTTTGTACCCGTTGCGAGAGCCGACCACTGTATAGGTGCCGGGTCTCAGTGACAATTCCCGCAAGGAAAATCGCCCGAGTTTACCGACTTTATAAACAACGACTTCGGTGAGATCATCGGAATCTATAATCACCTTAACGGGGGTCCGAGCAGCATCCACTAGAATCTTTAATTCATCCAACCGGGCTCTGAGGCGCGGCCCTTTTGGTTGTAACGTTTCGGCCCCATCTACGACCCGTATCGCATTTTGAAGCTGCTGGCTCGATTCCATAGTATCGGGATTTTGAAGAAAAAACCCGATCCGCTTTGCCACACGAATGTGCTCCAGAGCCCGGTCTTTACCTTTCACGGCAAAGCCTATATTGGGGTCGATTTTAAGAACAGCCAGATAAGTTTTGAGGGCCTGCTCCCAAGCTTCAGCCTGTTCGGCGGTCACGGCATTTCTTTGGAGTTTTTCAATTTCAGCGAGCCGGATTGCCGCGTCAACCTGCACCAAAGCGTTCTCGACTTCACGGGAATCAGGCCGGAATGCCTTTGCCTTTAACAGCAGGGTCCTGGCAGATGGATAATCACCGTTATGATATGCCGTCAACCCATCCGACATAAATCTCTGAAACTGTTCGCCCACGATCCACTCATTCACCCGATTTAGGCCCTTTTGAGCGTCCTCGGATTCAGAGTCTAATTTCAGGGCTTCCTGGTAATCGGCGCGGGCAAAAGCGAAGCGATTGTTTTTCTCATGTTTTTCCCCCGATTCAACAAGACGCCTCACCCCATCGAACTTCTCAGCCCGTTCCAAATTCTCCAGAGCCGCCCCGTTGGACGGTTCGATCATTAAGGCTCCACGCAATTTTTTCCGGGCAGTGCTACTGTCACCGGCTTCAAGAGCCTTTCCACCTTCCTTGAGCAGCCGCTGAAACACAGACCCCATATTATCGACCAACTCAGCTGCTTTTTCTTCGGCTTGTGCATATTTCGCTGCTGCAGGCAAAAACGCATTTTCCATAAACAGCGCATCTGCTTTTCGGCTGAGGGTTGTCATTTCCTCATATTCTTTGCCCCCCCATTCGACGACGCCCTTTTCTTCCAATTCTTTTTTCAGTCTTAAAAACCCAGCCAGTGCCTTGTCCGCGGCTTCTTTTTGAAACGCACCTTTTTCATAGTCTGCCGTTTGTTCCGCCTCCATTGCCTGTTGTCCCTCAAATGGTACGGGAACAGACCTATTCCCAGACTCCACCGATAGTTTAGCCGTCCGACTATACTCGGAAAGCGCCTTCCCGTGAGCATCGACTTCCGATTGCGCCGTCTGATCGGCGTGTCCGGTCAAATTCATCGGATGTTTCGATAAATGGCGGATGAGAAAAAGGCCGCCTGTCCCTATGATTCCCAAAACTATGATAAGAAATGAAATGGGAATCACAGTCCACCGCCATGATCGAGATGAATCCTCTTGAACGCTTTGGCTACGTACCTTAAGCGGCGTAATGATTTCCACGTTGTGATCTGGCGACAGTCGATCTTGAGGAGATTGGGTCGATTTGTGGGACGTCATAATTGGATTTGATGCTCGATTTTATTCAGCGTTCTCAGATGTTATTTCTTCACCGGTTTCCGATGAGACTTCCGGCTCAAACCCGGTTTCTGCGATATATATCTGTTGCAGTAATTCGCGCCAGTGTTTAAACTGTTCCTCGGCAGATCCGGTCAGTTCATACTGCTTGCCCTCGAACTCCATGACAACCGGCCGCATCTCACTCCCAAAAGATTCGCTGAGTTCCTTGATGGCGGCTGAATGGATTTCAGCTTCCTTGGAGATATTAAATCCCTGGACGATCACCTGGCCGCCGATGAGAATCATGCCCGCCTGAAGCACTCCGGTGTTATTTGCTTCCCCGGCATTCAGCGCAATGGCTCCGGCCAGGAGCAGTACGCCGGCCAGTTTGCGCATGGTGGCATCCCGCTTGATCTTTTTGATCGCCCTGATTTCTTCATAATTGAGCTTGCGCCAGTTTTCGTAGGACAACCACATCTCGGAATAATATTCTTCATAGTACCCGTTGAGAGTGTCCACATACATATTTTCCCGCTCCCGTATCTTGAGCAAACGGACCATTATGGGATCGTCATCGGCGGGGAGGCGGTTGACGGTGATGATCTTTTTTTTATCTTCCTCCAGATATCCATTGTAGACGGATGGGGCAAAGTCTTCTGCAAATTTTAATTTCGATACGGTACGGATTTTCTTAACCGCTTCAGGAGGCAACTTCATCCGATAGGTGGATATGTCATTGCTGATCGTATTGTAGAGATCCTGATACGCATCTTTTTCTCCCATTCGATTGCCGGAATAAGATGCGAGGGTGGCTTCGGACTCATATTTTTTATTGAACCAGCTTTTCCCGGTGGCATCGACCACCTCTATTTGAAGCACCAAATGCGCACCGTTTGACTCGAGGATTTCACCTTTAACCAAAACATCGATACTTTCCGTCTTGGTAGGAAGAACACGCACAGCTCCCCAGTAGCTGCTCTGCTGGAAGGTATTTTTCATATGATATGGGATGAAATGGTTTTCCGCTTTCCGGACTTCCTCACTGGTATGTTCTTCTTTGGCCTGCTCCTCGGTAATTTCCTCGGACTCAAAGACTTGAATGCCGACATCGAGCAACTGGTCTTCGAGTATTTCTTCCTGGGCTTTCATTATGGTGGTGGGACCGACCTTCTGGGCATTATGGGCGGCACAGCCAGTGAACAAAATTAAAACAAAAACCATCCATAAAGGGTTATGACGAACCGCAAATTTCATCTGGGCACCAAATTATAGCATTTAAAATCCGAGGCACTTAATATCCACCTTCGACTACCCTAACGATGCATAAACAACAGGGGATTGTTTTACATGGGCTTATCTTTTTTATATTGTTCATATTCTTTCCAGAGCTTTTTTCTAAGTTCCGGATCGGTTTCTTCTTCCGCCGCTTCACGAAGTTGTCTGGCCACGATGTCGTCATCTTTGGGGTCAAAGCGATTTTTAGGATGACCCTCGAAGCCTTCAGCGCCTTCACGGGATTTGTCCCGGGGGGATAATTCGGTATCATCCCCGCCGTTTTCGGATGTCGTTCTTTTTCCGGTTTTGGAGGCGTCTGGGTCTGTTTTGTCCGCTTTTTGTTTTTTGGTTGAACTCTCCTCGGGCGCATTGGATTCTTCCTCAAAATCGGCATCTATCTCGATGCCCTCGTCACCCAAGCGTTTTGCCGCAGCCGCCGCTTCCTCTGTCAGATCCCGCATTCTTTCCGACGATTTTGCACGGATTAAATCCAATTCCTTGAGCAGCATCTCGTCGAATTCGCCCAGGGACCTGTCCAACTGAAGATCCAGCGCAGCCACTTCATCAACCACCTGCTCCTCGGGAATCACCGGGTCCACCATCGCCCCCGTATTGTCTGAATCTGCTGAACGATCCGGTGCTTTTTGAATATTATATCGGCCATGGAGTGCTTCCATTTTGGCCACCACCTTTCGGTTTTCGGCAACCATAGCCTGCACCCGGTTCAAATAGAATTCATAATCTTCGATGACATCCGGCGACACATCTCCGGTTTTTTTGAGTTTTGCCAGATCTGAAGCGATCCGGTCCTCAGTGGCAATACTGATACGTAAATCTTTGTATGCTGAATCAAGTGCAGATTCAATACGTTGTTGAGGAGCGGCATATAAACTCACCGAGAGAGCGAGTAATAGAATCCCGGCAAGAATAGGTGCCCCCAATCTGGAAACGTTCATAATAAATGTCGATATCTATTTTTTGAAAAATTAAAAAAATCTATCTGAAATTAAGGGGAAAATAGCATTTGCATGGATTAAATATAGGGAATTTAAAAATGGGTGTCAAGGCACAGACTGTTTTTCCTTTTACTTAAATCAGGGTTTTAACGAGGTTCTGTCAAAGGAAAATTGCGCGATATGGAATATGATAAAGATAAAAGGCGCAGGGTTCAGAGGGATGAAGACCGCTTAAAACACTTGTGCTAAAAAAAATGCCCCTGGGGCTACATTTACCCAGGGGCTATATCGGGAGTTAAAGGTCAGTATTAAAGTGTACCTGCCCAACCTCCCAAACGATTTACTCTATATATCAACCAAAACCACTTGTTTCTCATAAATCCTTTATATCAGGGTAGTGGTTTTCACTGGCACTTTGAAGCATTAACCATACGAACAGTGCCAAAATGGCTGCTATAATAGTGAGGACAAACAATATGCTTAATAGTGTTTTCATAATCAGTAAATTAAGCAAGAAGGCTTCCCAAGATGCCGTTATTAGCTCGGTATTCATTAAATTATATATATATAAGTATCTGACCGAGAACTAAGATGCACGTACATAAGAGAAGCCATTTCTTAACTATCGATTAAAATTAATGCAAAAATCATGCTAAATCGGACACTTGGAATGAAGTTTAATATAATTACTATTAATTTTAATCAGTTAGATAAATTGACAGGCCAAACTTGCAGCATTCAAACATAGCAAACTGTCTGAAATTATGAGGCAAACTACATAAAACTATGAATTGTTTTTCACAATTTTTATCCACGGGGTAGGCGCTGAAAGGGCAAAAAAAGCCCCTGAAAGTGGACCAGACCTCCAGGGGCAGAAACTAAAGGATGCATTATCAACCGACATGCTTCAAAAGTCGGTAATGCGAATATAATATTATCACGATTCCAGAAAGGAGTCAAATTTTTGGCAAAGGGGACCCATTAGAAATTTTTTTCTACATAAAAGACATTTGCGAATTATTTATAAACGCTCTGACATAAACTATTAAGGCGAAGGCAATGTATGAAAAAGATATAAGGCCGGTGAAAAATATGAATAGACTATTTATGGTTTTCATAGTTGCACCTCCTTTATGCTTTTAAGTGCTTCATTTTTTATAAAAGAGATGAATTATAACCTATCATAATGATAATGACACATTGTGGCATGTCAAGATGTTATTAAATTGCCCACGGGGTAGGCGCTGAAAGGATAAAAAAGCCCCTGGAGCCTATCCCCAGGGGCCAAGACTTTGAGAACATTATAAGGAGAATCTATTAAAAACCCCATAATTAAAACTTAGAATTATCACATTTCCAGAAAAGTCAAATTTTAGGAAATAAAAACCCCTGCCAGAATGACTGACAGGGGCAATGCTCTTTGATAAATTGGCAATACTCTTTAGCTTAATGAAACACTTTATTTTTTTCAGAAATGTTCAACCCTAAAGCCAAAAGGATTTTTCGTTTTGTATCCATTCTGCTTGGTTTCCCCTGCTCTATTCGTGTCAGGGTGATTGATGATATATTTGCCTTTCTAGCAAGTTCCGTCTTGCTTATCATTAAAGATTCTCTAATTTCTCTCAAGTGGTTTGTATTCATTTTTTTAGTCCTCAAA
>JAFCZV010000593.1 GCA_019314155.1 Deltaproteobacteria bacterium | reverse complement strand
GGCCAGCTGACCGCTCCCCGCTCGGAAGAGGTCGTTGTAAGTAAGGATCATACTGCCGATGCCCATCTCTTTTAGCGTAGCTACTTTGTTGAGATCACCATCCAGGATGGTGGCGGTCTGGCTGTTCCAGATCACGGCGGTTCTGCCTTTGATATGGGCGCTTTCGATGTCGCGAATGCTGCGTACAAAAGTGAATTTATCCGGCCTCTGCGCCATGACACTGCGCCACTTCTGGTGCTCGGCAATGTATTGATTCCAGTTGTGGCTCGCCGCCGCCAGGGTCATGCTGTGGCCAGTGATTCCGGCTGCTCTGGCGCGATGCAAGTAGTCGTGCAAATGCTCGTCCTTGGTCCATCCAGTTCCCCATGGACTCGCAAAAAATCCAATCACGACGGTATCTTTAACAAATTTCTTGGCCTTGTCCGATGCTGGCCAGGTCTTACTTTCGATGCTTGCATGCGAAATGCTGGTTAATAGAAAAAAGGTTAAGATGACGTAGAGTGGTTTCTTCAAGTTTCCTCCTTTATGGATTTCTTATATAACATTAATAATGTTGATAATTATAAATTATAGAGCATCACACATGTAGTAGGTTACCATTAATATAGAAAATTCTGATATTTTGTGAGGAAACTGGGCGCCGAAGCGCCCCTTTTCTGAACGATACCCGCTTTTCAGCTTACAACGGGTACTTGCCACGGGTATTAGGAGCTTTCGCAGGGCGAAAATGGGGATGATCCCCCTTGACTATTGTGTTCTTGTAAACCAGGCCGTCCTTCATCACAAAATCCAACTTATCCTCGTCCAGAATTAGCTTGATGTCTTTCAACGGGTTACCGTCCCACAGGAGAAGATCAGCATAGGCCCCTTTCTTGATGGTGCCAAGCTCATACGTTGGATAGGGATCCTTGGGTCCCGACCACTTGAGAACGATACCGGCATTGCCGGTCCAGTGCTTCAGCGCCTGTGCCGACGTGTAGCCCGCACCGAACATGTCAGAACCGCCAATAGTGAACACGTTATGTTTATTCATCAGTTTGGCAGCGTTTCGGGCGCCCTTACCAACCAAGACTCCCTTCACTTTCTGCTCGTGGGTGAAGAACCCTGGCATCGCATCGTAATCCCCGAAGGTGTTCACGCTCATGAAGCACTGGAAGCTCCAGACAACATCCTTGGTCTTGGCCATGCGCTTGACCGTGGGTTCTGTCACCACCGTGGGTTCTGTCACCAGGAAGCCGTGCTCGAAAGAGCGGACGCCCAAATCGAGGAGCCGGTTGTATGAAGCATCGTGATAAGCGTGTGTTGCCACATAGGTGCCATTATCGGCGGCTATCTCCACGGCTCTTGCCACTTCATCCTTAGCAAGACCCATGATCTCCAGCGGGTCGAATTCACTGGCGACCCCACCACCACCCATGACTTTGATGAAGGCGCGCTGCGTCATATCCATGTGGTCAGTAAGAAGCTCCGGCGGCACATTCCTGCCAGCCCAGTCTCCGTGGCCTCCGATTTGCGAAATCGCACCACCGGAGGAGTAAATACGCGGCCCTGGTAGCTGCCCTATATCGATAGCCTTGGCAATGTCCAGCGGATCACCGGCGATATCGCGTATGGTGGTAATGCCCTTCATGAGCATGTTGTTCACCAGATGGTGCTGGGCAAAGGCACCGCCAGCAGCGTCATCCCATCGGGTCTGGTAGCCTGCGGTGCCTTCGGGCATGTTAAGCATTACGTGCTGGTGCATATCGATCAGACCGGGGGTCATGGTGCGCCCAGCGCCGTCAACGACATAGGCACCGGGAGCGTTGATGGATTTGCCCACTTCCTTGATGAAGTTGCCCTCCACCAGTACGCTCATATTATTTTGAAGCTTGTCGCTGAAGCCGTCGAAGATGTTGACGTTCGTGAACAGCACCTGTATCGGTTTCTTTTTCTTGGCCTGAGCCTGGGGCAGTGTAATTGTCACTATCAAGGCCGTGATTGCCAGAAATGTGAAAAACAGGTTTTTCTTTTTCATTTTTCCGTTTCCTTTCAATTAATATGGTTTATATATTTTCGTTTTATTACAAGGTATTCTTATAAATCTTGCCATCTTTCATGATGAGCTGCATATGGCTTTTATCCTTGAGGACATCGAGTTGCTTGAGATGGTTGCCGTCTATAATCAGCAGGTCGGCATAGCCAGGATTGCAGAAATCTAATTTTATAACGCAACACCCATGCCAATATAATTCTATTGTGTATGTGGCTGTTATCTTGAAGGAAACGGACTCAAGCATATATCTCACTAAAGATTAAATGATACATTTTTGTACCACGAAAAAATGTATCAGAATATTTAAAACATCAAATTCCTGCAGATCTTAGTTAATAAAAAATCCGGCGAGTTCAAAAATAAATGCATTGTGTTGCGAGTGCACTTGTCCAATTAAAAATGTGTAACATCGGTGTTAGGTCTGGACATACTTGGATTTAATAAAAAACTGTACGGGATTCGACCAATATTTCTCAATCGAAATAAATAAGGCGGATACAATATGTTGTGTCTGTTTTTCGGTCTTCAAACTTTTGATATATTGAGAGTATCTCAGTTCAGGCGAAAGTTGTGATATCATATGATCCAGCATCAAATTTGATGCTTTTCCGAACTTGTGCTTTCTTGCCAGTATTGCCGTCACCATTAAAACAATTGGGTTACAGATATCATGCTATGTTGGAGTAAGGTCGAGTAAATCCTCATTGTGACTATTACCAAATCACCTTCATCCAGTGATAGCTTAATTTTGAGAGCT
>JAFCZV010000200.1 GCA_019314155.1 Deltaproteobacteria bacterium | reverse complement strand
TGTTGAAATCGCTGTGCGAGAAAGAGTGGTTTAATTGTCAAACATTAATTCACAATTCAGGCTTTGACACCATGCTTTATAGTTTAAGTGAATTTTAAGCAGGTTTTGCACGAATGTCCCCCAAGATCAGTCCCATCAACAGCTTAGGGATTTCGTCCCGGGATTGAAGATCAAATTCAATATTGGTAATATCTTTTTTCCAAAATTCCATTTGCAAATTGATGACTTTTCGCATAGATTATTCCCACGAAGATCGAAGATTTTTCAGGTTTGACTCGTTTTTGCTTTTCTACTATCTGGGTGAAAAAGCGATATCTTATTTTATTTCAACAAGATGGCTACCGTAAACGAATCGAAAATGCAAGTAAATTATGCATTAAACTGGAAAATCTTCGTTTTACTTTTATCCGGAATCTCTCATCAATATCAATGCTTTAAGAATTGTCGTTCAGACACTAATTAGATATCCACATTCCTTTTTATGGCATAGATATTGCGCGAATTGTCCATCATATGATCCGATTGTATGGGGTGCTTAAAAAAGATTTGCTTTTAAAGTTCAGGAAATAACCAAACAATTTCTGAGAACCAATGGACTTTTTAATAAAACATCCGAATAGGGAGGTGGGTTCCATGGAAAAAGATTCTGTTATTAATCTGGGAAGGATGAGGCTTTCGGGAAATCAGGCAATTGCCCGGGGAGCTCTAGAGGCCGGTGTTCGGGTGACCAGTGCTTATCCAGGAGCACCCATCTCAGATCTCCAGGGGAGCTTTGAGCAATTGGCGGGAAACATCCCCAAGAAAAACTCTTTTACCATTAAGGTGAGTGAAGCGCTGGAGCGGGTCGGATACCAACTTGCTGCCCATTGGGGAACCACCACCAACGAAGACAACTCCATGGCACTGGCCCTGGGCGCCGTTATCTGCAAGGCCGACTATAAAAAGCGGGAATTTCTCACTGAACAAGAGTGGGATCTTGTTTATGGGGATACGGTTTTCGCCCAGGATGAGGAAAAGCGGATTCCTGTGGGTTCCCGGGTGATGTGCTCCTTCAAACACTTGGGCGGTAATACCGCAGCCGACGCGCTCCGGGTGGCGGTTAATGTTGTTCCTTACACCGGTGGATTGGGCCTTGCCTCAGGTGACGACCGTCAAGGGACTTCATCCCAGACCATGCAAGACAATAAGGTGCTTTACGGGTTTCACATCCGGATACCCACCCTGGAACTTCATTCCCCGCGCACCGCTCACAGTACTGTTAAAAATTGTTATCGCCTTTTCGAGGAACTCGGCGTTCCGTTTGCGGTGGTGATGAACTACGATCTTTCTTACCGGGAAGTCTCCGTAGACCCGGTGATGACCCTGGACATGACAGCCAATCAGCGACGCAAGGGTTTCACCCGGGACCCCAAGCATCTTGTCACCATCGGCCCCCACATCCGGCCACGGGAAAAAAGGTATCATTCAAAACTGATCCCTTTGTTCAAAACAAAGATCAAGGAAAATTTTGAGTTTTTGGGAAATCGGATAACTACATTCGGCGATAATCCCCGGGTCATGTTGGTGGTAAACGGTCCTTTCCGGGAAGATTTTGAAATGGTTCACAATGATTCGACCTTAAGAGAACGTCTTAACAGTAAATACGGAGATGTTCTGGTTATGGAAACCGATATTGTCTTCCCCCAACCCGATCCTCTTTTTGAAGAACTCGTGTCAAAACGCGGCATTGAAAAAATATATGTATTTGAGGAAGGTTATGGAAGGGTCATTTACCTTCAGCTCTTAGATTTGGTGAACCAGAACCAACTCGATGCAAAGGTTTTTGATCGCTCTATACCCTACGAACCCAGAATATACGAACGGTTCTCCTACATCGATCATATTATGAATATATAAAGGGAGGTGCGAACCATGGTTTTACTTAAGAGCACTGCTTTAAAAAATAAAACAAAGGATGAAATCACCTATCTTCGGCCGGTGTCCAACTGCACCGGCTGCGGGGACACCAAGGTTTCCTGGTCCGTGCACGAGGGCATGCGACGATTTAACCGAAAGCTGGGCCTTAAAGGTAACGACAAATATGAGCTGATTTATGCTGCCGACAGGGGATGTGGCAACCTGCAAGGATACCATGCTTACGGAATCGTGGATGTAATCTTTTGCATGGGAAGCGGGGCCATTGTGGGGGATGGAATCAAAGAGGCCTGCTCCGAGAAACAGATCGTAGTTACAGCATCGGGAGACGGCGCCTATAATTTTAATATTAGCGGCATCAAATTTGCCGCCAAAAACAAAAAGTTTGGCGCTATCAACGTGATCTACAACAACTACAACATCCGGATGACCGGTGGACAAATACCCTTAGAGACAGATTTCGACAAAGAAGGTCCGGCGCTAGGCTTCGACATAATTCACATAAACCCCTTCAGAGTGGACGACAATGCAGAACTTTTCAAGGATCTATATGACCGGTATCTTAAAAAGGAAAAAGTGATGGTTATTGCAGATGGAGTCTGTGTCTTGGACATGGGAAAGGATGCCAAGAATTCAGGAGTAAAAATGGGCCGTATGATAAGGTCGGAGGAGTGCCTGGATCTAAAATTTGCCAAAGAACGTGAACGCGTGGCGATGGAGGAACCGGAAAAACTCAAAGACCTTCCCCGGTTCAAGTGCCGGTTATGCGGTATCGGACTCAGGTGCCATGCATTGCTCAAAAACGACCCCAGGCAATGCCAGGCCTGCGGTTCGTGTTTGCAGTTTCCCTGTCCGGCAAACGCTCTGAGCTTTGAAGGGGTCAGCTTTTCGACTTCCGTCAGTATATCCGAACTTATCGATAAATAGGAGGAATTCATGGCTACAGAAAGACAGCTTACCATTTCCAACCCATCCATTGGCGGTTCTGGTTACCTTACCCTGTCGAACATAGAAGCTGATGCGGCCATTGCCGCAGGGTTTCATGCTGCCATCCACCAGTGTCGGGGTCTGGCCCAGGCTGGTGGTCCGCTTTGTGTGGATGTAATGATTCGTGAACATGAAGTGAGAGGGTCGGTTCCCCATAATGTGGACTACATCAATGGCTATGACCTTTCCGAAGCCTGGCGAGGTGTCTTTACTGCGGGAGATTTTGCCGGTACCTTTCCCAGGGGGCTCACCGTGGTGGCCGATTTTTATGTGGATGAACCGATTCTGGTCACCGCCAGCCGAAAAGGACCGAGGTATCTCACCCGAGATGAGTATCTCAAAAGATATGAGGAGGTCATCGATCAGGGACATAACCTGAGGTTGGTGTTCTATGATTTTAGTAAATATAAGCTGAGAAACATCATGAAGGGGCCCTTTTCACTAGGTGTCATTGTCGCAGATCTTGATCTGCGAGAGGACGCACGTTTTATTACACTTTCCAAGGAGGCCGCCATTGAGGGGATACTCAATAATGTACCCCAAAAAGCGGATCCGGTTGCCAATGAGAAAATGCGAAAACTCAATCAGGATGTTTTCGAAACCGGATACGCAGCAAGGAAACAGTTTGCCGGATCACTGGATGAGAAAATTATCCTCATATAGAATTTTCAAATTTGTAATATTATTTTTTGATTTTTGTTAAAAGGTTGTGCACGTTCTACAAAAAATATCCCACATTTTCCCACGGCCTTGAGGCCGCAATGGAAAACCTTCCGCTAGGCGGGCGGTAGGTTGCTCAAAAGGGCGGAAATATCCAACTGATTGATCAAGTCGGCATACATTTCGCTCACCGTGGTACCGGAATCATCCACTCCCGGGACATCAAGGCGTTCCGCTTCTCCGCTAAATGTTTTCTTTACAAGAACATTCCCATCTTTTATCAGGCTGGCTGCATAGTTCATCCGGAAATACCATTTGTAATCTTTCAGATCGAGCTGAAAGAGCGTAATCACCACTTTCAGTTCCGGGATTTGCCGAGCGGTGGAATCGACCACCCGGATTCCCATCTGATCAAGACGCTTTCGGAAAACTGTTTCGAACAAGATGCTAAGATCGTAAACCCCCTCCATGGGGGCGTTTTCACCTTTGGGCGCTATGATCAGCATATAGTTACCGCGAAAATTTCTGAGCTTTTCCCGGGCGCTTGCGCTCAACGGGTCTGGATTGTCCCGCTGATCCACCACACTCAACCGGATCTCTGTTACCGCCGGCTTAACCTGAATTTTATCCGGCAGCTGGTAATTGACCTTGATGTAGGTTCGGGATGAGCAGGCAGACAAAGTAAAGAGGATTAAAACGAACATTGACAGGTATTTCGTTGTGTTTTTGATAAATGGTAAAAAGCGTTTCATCATAGGTTCCTTAAATATCCGGGTTGTCCGGTTAGCCTCTCGTCTATCATATATAGCCATTGATTAACAAGTTTTTCCGCCTTCGGCGAGAGCGCCTTGATTTCTATGGTATTATTCTCTTATCGTAGGTTTGGATAAGGCTGTGATCTGCAATAAAACCGTTAGGATATCAACTGGCCGGAAAACCTTTCATACGGCTGACATCTTGGCCATGATTGCATATCTGCAGTTTTCAATAGGGCAGTTCCATTTTCGGGAGTTTGCCTTTTTTGCAATTTTGTAAGAAATAGGATATATGTACTGAACGAGACTCGGTTTCAGGTTGTGCTTTTGGCAAGATGATAGGGGTCGGGAAGGGCAAGAGCCCTCCCCGCCCTCCGAACCGTGCATGCGGTTCTCCCGCACACGGCTCTCCAGTCGGTGGTTTCCTCATCGGGATTGGCGCGCCAGA
>JAFCZV010000199.1 GCA_019314155.1 Deltaproteobacteria bacterium | reverse complement strand
TGTACGCTGTGACCGGGTGGATGATGCACCGATTGCACCCTTAAATCAACTTGAAAACGAACTTTACGGGGCAACTGTTTTTGAAATCATCGGGCACAACCTTGAGTTTAAAGGATTTTGTCCCAAATGTTCAGAAAACGCAACTCCGGACCATGCTGGATGACTACTTCCAACACCAGGCGGATCTTTCAGATTTGGAGTGCAATCTCCATTGCCCCAACGATTGCAGCGCACCCGGGTGCCGGATGGCTGACGTCATTGTAGAAGCCACACTTTTTGACCTGATTAGACTCGGTCGATTCCTGAACACCCCTGTTTCCCACCTATTTTCTCAAGATTGCTATCTGGGCTTGATGATATGTGAGGACAATATCCGCTTGCCGACGCATTGGAATGATGGAATAGTGGAATACTGGAAGGTTGGTTTTTAAAAGGATATTATTTATTTTTAATTTTATCGTCGACACAAATTTTACCATTAACCCAACATTGCATTATCCTTGAACCCATTATTCCAGCATTCCAATTGGGGGGGAAGCCCCTAACTTGATTTATAGCGGGTGTTTTATGATACATATCTGTATCATCGGTTATCTATGAGACATTTTTTCAGAGGTGATGTGATTTCATGCTTTGTGAAAATCGTTCTGAAAGACAGCAACCCGTTATATATTGAGAGTCTCGAATTCCAATTAAGGCAGGGGCGGATCCTATTGCAATCCATACCGGGGGTTAAATGTCAGAATAGGTTATGTTGGGTTTTTGGTTAAGAACACAAAACCTGGCACGGAATTTGATTAATATATTGAGATGAAGATAGAACCAATATGTTTTAACACTTAAAATAAGGAGGTGAACTATGGAAGCATGTCAACCTATTTTAAATACCGGCCTCCGCGGTTTTAAAGTCGCAACGACCCGGGTTGGTGATGTTGACGGTACTGCCGGAAGATTGATCTACAGAGGGTATCTTGTTCAGGATTTGGCTGGAAAAGTGTCATTTGAGGAGGTTGTATATCTGTTGCTCTATGAAAGACTGCCTCAAAAAACAGAACTTGAAAACTTCAAGAAACAGCTTGTATCGGAACGGTCAGTCCCGCCTGGACTAATCGCGGCCCTTGAAACCATTCCCAAAGATGCCCTTCCCATGGATGTCCTTCAGGCAGCGACTGCCTTACAGGCACACCATGATCCTGACACCAAAGAGCATTCTCCTGAAGCGGCACTTCGCATGGGCATAAAGCTCATCGCAAAATTCCCAACTATTGTCGCAGCCTGGGATCGCATCCGAAACAATAAAAAACCTCTTGATCCGGATCCGGACCTGGGCCATGCAGCTAATTTTCTTTACATGCTCAACGGAACAATTCCGGACAATGAACTCACCGGCTTTTTTGATACCTGCCTGGTCCTTCATGCAGAACATTCTTTTAACGCTTCAACATTTTCGGCAAGACAGGTGGCATCAACAAGAGCTCACATGTATTCGGCCGTTGCGGCCGGGGTAGGTTCTTTATCCGGAGAATTGCACGGTGGTGCAAATACGCGGGTTATGGAGATGCTCCTTGATATCGGCTCTGTTGACAAGGTTGAAGCTTATGTGAACAATCTGCTGGACACCGGTGGAATTATCATGGGACTGGGCCATGCGGTCTACAAAACCGATGATCCCAGAGCGCACATCCTGGCACCCATTTCTAAAATAATGGGCGAGCGTACGGGAGAACCCAAATGGTATGAAATGTCCAAAATTCTTGAGAAAAAGGGTAAGGAAGCCTTTAAACAGAGAAAAGGAAGAGATATTTTTGTAAATGTCGATTTCTACAGCGCGGCTCTGTATTACTATATGGGGATACCGACAGACCTCTTTACGCCCATCTTTGCCATCGCCAGAATCTCCGGGTGGGCTGCCCATGTGATCGAAGAGCATTTTGGGGGTGCTGCCTCAAAACCGGTGCTTTACCGTCCTGACTCTGAGTATATCGGGGAGTACTGCGGTCCTGAAGAGTGCACCTTTGTACCCATGGACGAACGATGATATCAATCTAAAGAAGGATGACAGACGGCGTTAACGGCCCGTTCTGAACTGAGTCAAGAAAGGAGATCAAGTGAAAAAGTGGAAATGTACGATCTGCGGCTACATTCATGAAGGGGAGGAGCCGCCTGAAATATGTCCGGTTTGTGGCGCCGATCGAACTAAATTTGTTGAAATTATTACCGAAGAAAAGACTGAAGAAAAGACAACGGCAAAAATAGACCCCATAGAACTCGAAACCGAAACAAAAACTTTAGATGCTGAAGGAAAAACTCCTGACCCTCCGTCAAAATATGACCGAATTTATCAACTGATGGTCAAGCATCATGTCCATCCGATTTCGGTTCATATTCCCAACGGCTTACTTCCCGTTTCCGTTCTCTTTATCTTTTTAGCTGTCATTTTCAAGTTCACCGGCTTAAGTCAGGCCGCATTTTATAACCTCATATTTGTTGTCTTTGCTATGCCGCTGGTGCTTTTTTCAGGGGTTATTGTGTGGCAAAAAAAATATAACGGTGCGATGACAACCCTGTTTCTGACAAAGATAATTTGCGGTGGTGTGGTATCATTAACGGCAATGATATTGGTTATATGGTCTATTATTGACCCCGGTGTGTTGACACTGACTTCCGCCCATTTAGGCGCGTTTCTCTTTGTTAACATTGTTATGATTGGTGCGGCTGTTACAGCTGGATTTCTTGGCGGGAAGCTTGTGTTCAGAGATTGATTTCACCTAAACTAAGCGTTTCAAATAGTGACAGGGCCATAAAAAGGATAATAAACGATGGATCAACAGGAAGACATTCAGGCACTGGAAGCCCAAAAAGAAATTGAAAGAATTTTGGGCGCGATTAAAATAGAAATTCCTATTTTTTTGTACGCTCAACCCGGCCAAAATGATGTATTCACTGACGCCGCCAGGCAGGCCATTCGTTTTTTTCGGCAGCTCACCGATAAAATTGTATTGCGCGAATTTAATTTATCTCATGAATCCGCAAAAAAATGGAACGTTGAATATTCGCCCACTCTGGTTTTCGATCCGGACCGATACAATATCCGGTGGCTGGGAGCACCGCTGGGTGAAGAGGGACGTATTTTTCTAGAGGCCCTCATCCTCATAGGACTTCAGACGAGCAACCTCAACGAACAATCACTCCAGGTCATAAAAAAGATAAACACCCCGAGGAATATCAAGGTGTTTGTCAGCGCCAGTTGCCCGTATTGCCCCCAACAGGCCCTGAACGCCTTAAAGGCGGCTGTTGAAAAACCCGATTTAGTTTCTCTGGAAATCATCGACATCCAAGCCAACCCTGAACTTGCTACCCGATATTCAGCCCAATCTGTTCCCCAAACATATGCAAATGACATTTTGATTGCCCAGGGCGCACAGACGGAAGAGCTTTTTATGCTGTCTTTGGATAAAATGGAACAACAGACGGTATTCATTCCCGAAAGTGATGCAGAGGAAGTTGAAACAGATTTGCTGATCGTGGGGGGTGGTCCGGCCGGACTTACAGCCGGAATCTACGCAGCACGAAGCGGTCTTAAAACTGTGGTCGTGGAAAAAGGGGTCCTTGGGGGTCAGGTGGCCACAACTCCGGTGGTTGAAAATTATCCGGGCCTCAAACAGATCGGCGGGAAAACACTTGTGGATATTATGGTGACCCATGCTTTGGAATATGTTCAGATTTTCCCGGGCGAAGGGGTTGTTGAGATTACACCCAATGATCCTATCAACGTACAAACTACCAGACGAAAAGTTAAAACAAAGGCTTTGCTAATGGCAACCGGGGCCGTTCACAAAAATCTTCGGGTTCCTGGAGAATCTCGTCTGTCGGGACATGGCGTTAGTTATTGCAGTACCTGTGACGGCCCGCTTTTTAAAGGGAAAAAAGCCATCATCATCGGCGGTGGCAACAGTGCTGTTACAGAGGCACTTCATATGCATCATATCGGTGTGGATGTCACCCTGGTTCACAGGAGAGACAACCTGAAAGCGCAGGATTTTCTAGTGAAAAACCTGATACAAAATAATATTCCGATACTTTTCAATACTGAAATCAAAGAAATCAGGGGAAAACATAACGTAGAAGAAGTCCTGCTTTACAACAACAAAACTGAAGAATCTTATCCTCGATCCGTTAATGGCGTCTTTATTGCCATTGGGTATGATCCTTCAGTCGAGTTGGCAAAAAAAATTGGGCTCGAGCTTACGGATGAAGGGTTTATCAAGCATGATAATTACAGAACAAATGTTCCGGGAATTTACACGGCCGGAGATGTGTCGGGTGGATACAAGCAAATCGTAACAGCTGCCGGACATGGTGCTGAAGCGGCTATGGTCATATTTGAAGACCTCATCAATCCATACTGGAAATAAATGCGTCATGGATTTGAATGAACCCGTCATCGCCAAAGTTAAACCCTTAAACAGCCCGCCTGTATTCCGAAAGCAGTGGAGATTTAGACCCTTCAATTATATTTTCATCCGAGGACGGGAAACGGAGAACACGGTCTATACTCGATTTCCTTGGAAAACATAAATAGACTCGCGCCGGATAGCCGATTATGAAAAATAAAATTGTAAAAGATTTAATGATTCCCATATCAGAATATGAGACCATTCCCATTGAATCCAATTTATATGAGGCCGCCCTTGCCCTTGATAAGACCATTCCCATTGAATCCAATTTATATGAGGCCGCCCTTGCCCTTGATAAAGCTCAAAAAACGTATGAACAGGGAATGTATCCCCATAGAATCCTTCTTATATCTGATGAAAAGGGAGAGATTGTCGGCAAAATAAGCCAGTTGGATATCCTCAGAGCATTGGAACCCAAAGGACAACAGATCCATGATTCCAAAACTCTATCCAGGTTTGGTGTAAGTTCTCAGTACTTAAAACCGATGCTTAATCAATGCGGGTTTTGGGACAAACCTTTGATTGATATCTGTAGAAGTGCGAGTCGGCTTAAAGTCAAAATGCTGGTCTGCGCTCCAGCAGAAGGAGAGTATGTTCCAGAAGACGCTTCCCTGAGTGAAGCCATACATCAGCTGGCTCTGGAGCATCATCAGTCTTTGCTGGTAATCCGGGGCAAAAAAATTGTGGGGATTCTAAGACAAACAGATCTGTTCAAAGAGGTTGTGCAAACACTCGCCGTTTGTGAACTCTAACTGTCCGGCATGTATCTTCTTAATGAATTCTGAGAGTTGAAACTTATTGGAATTAATATATGACAGGAGATTTTGAATTTAAAATTAGTAACGGTCATTATAACGTAAAACGATTTATTTTTCTTGTTGCCGGTATATTGCTCTTTGCACTGGTGTATTATGCACCGCCGTGGTCAGATGCCATCGATCCGGCCGGAAAACATTTTGTGTTGAGCAGAGAGGGAAAAGGCGCTCTGGCGATATCTCTGTTTGCCACAATCTGGTGGGTTTTGGAAGTCGTACC
>JAFCZV010000198.1 GCA_019314155.1 Deltaproteobacteria bacterium | reverse complement strand
GGAAAAATATTTTCCCTCAGAACCCGCCTTTAAGCTTTTATACGATTCCCCGGGATCAAAATTAGTCGGAGCAAAAGAAATCGTTGCCGCAATGGACGAGCAAGGTGTTGATAAGTCCGTTGTTTTTGGTTTTCCCTGGACGAATAAAACCGTATTCCAACTCCACAACGATTATATCATGGAAGCGGTGGAAAGATATCCTAACCGCCTGATCGGTTTGTGCTGTTTCGATCCGTTGAACAGCGCCGCTGTTGCCGAAGCCGTCCGGTGCTTGGAGGGCGGTCTCTCAGGGATCGGTGAAATCGCTTTTTATGAATCCGGCATTGATGATGCTGTTCTCGACAAGCTCACCCCTCTGATGGAGATCTGCCTGGATAAAGACCTTTTGTTTTTGATCCACACCAATGAACCGGTGGGACATATGTATCCCGGCAAGACACCCAATACCCTCAGGCAGATTTACGATCTGGTCACTCGATTTTCCAAAAATAAAATCATTCTGGCCCATTGGGGCGGTGGCATCTTTTTTTATAATCTTCTCAAGAAAGACGTCAAAGAGCGCCTAAAAAATGTCTATTTCGATACTGCCGCATCGCCGTTCCTCTACCGTCCGGAGATATACAGATATGCGACGGAGATTGCCGGCCTGGACAAGATTCTATTCGGCAGTGACTTTCCACTGTTAAACCCGGCAAGATATTTTGAGGCGCTGGAAAATACGGGACTGTCAAAAGATCAGATTGAATCTATTTGCGGCAAGAATGCGGCCAGGTTGCTTAATCTGTAATTCCCAGGAGCGATTTAACAAATAAAAACTCCCCGAGCCCTTAGTTGGCAAATCTTAAAATAGTGGGTCACGCAAAGCAAGGTTCATATCGTCTTGAAGAAAATATATGGGCATGGGCCGTTTCATGGAAATTTTGCTACAGGAGCATGGCGACGCGGTTATGACGGCAACAGGAGGCTTGGTTTAATCAGAACAACGAAAGAAAAGGGAGAATCAGAATGAAACATCTTTTCAGAAAACATTTTAGATATTTTGCCAAGGGAATAGCGATTTGTCTTGTGGCAATGCTTGCGGGTACGGTACACGCGGCGACTGCTGACAAGCCCAACATCATCATCATCTGGGGTGACGATATCGGACAATCCAACATCAGTGCTTACTCGATGGGCTTGATGGGCTACCAGACCCCCAACATTGACCGCGTGGCCAAGGCAGGGATGATTTTTACCGACTATTACGCCGAACAGAGCTGTACGGCGGGTCGTGCCTCCTTTATCACCGGCCAGAGCGGCTTTCGCACCGGATTGACCAAAGTGGGGATGCCCGGGGCCGACCTGGGCATGAGAAAGGAAGACCCCACCATCGCCGAACTGCTTAAGCCGTTGGGCTATGCCACCGGCCAGTTCGGTAAGAATCATTTGGGAGATAAGGACGAGATGCTGCCTACGAACCATGGCTTCGATGAGTTCTACGGCAACCTATACCATCTGAATGCCGAGGAGGAGCCTGAGCACCCGGATTACCCTAAAGACCCGGAATTTCACAAGAAATTCGGACCGCGCGGTGTGATCCACAGCTTTGCCCTTCCAAACGGCAAGCAAAAGATCGAGGATACGGGCCCGCTGACCAGGAAACGGATGGAAACTGTTGATCGGGATGTTGCCGCAAGGGCTTCAGGTTTCATTGAAAAGCAGCACAAAGCCGGCAAACCCGTTTTTGTCTGGGTGAATTTTACCCATATGCACTTCCGGACCCATGTCCCTGAAGATATCGTGGGTCAGTCAGGGCGCTGGCAGAGCGTCTATCACGATGCCATGATCGAACATGACCGGAACGTGGGTACGGTGCTCGACAAACTCGATGAGCTGGGTATAGCTGAGAATACTATTGTCATGTACGGCACCGACAACGGTCCGCATATGAACAGCTGGCCCGATGCCGCCATGACGCCGTTCCGAAACGAGAAGAACTCCAACTGGGAAGGTGCATACCGCGTTCCCGCCATGGTACGCTGGCCCGGTAAGATCAAGGCGGGCTCGATTTCCAACGACATCATGTCGCACCTGGACTGGATGCCCACCTTGCTGGCTGCCGCCGGAGATCCCGATATCAAGGATAAACTGAAAAAAGGCCACACAGCCGGAAACAAGAAGTTCAAGGTGCACCTGGACGGATACAACTTTCTGCCCTATCTGACCGGTAAGGAGAAGAAGAGCCCCCGTGAGGAATTCTTCTACTTTTCCGACGACGGTGATCTGACGGCGCTGCGCTACGACAACTGGAAAATTGTTTTCGCCCAACAAAGGGCGCCGGGGACCATGCTGGTCTGGAGCGAGCCTTATGTAAAAACACGGCTTCCCTGGCTCTTTAACCTGCGTACGGATCCGTATGAGCGGGCATCCATAACGTCGAACACGTACTGGGATTGGTACCTCGACCATGCTTTTCTCCTTATTCCGGCGCAGGCTTATGTTGGTAAGTTTCTCGCTACGTTCAAAGAGTTTCCGCCGCGTCAGAAAGCGGCCAGTTTTACCATCGATCAGGTTATGGAAAAGCTGATTCCGCCTGGAAAATAATCTGCATCACTGTGTTCCGCTAGCGGAAAAGCGTTCAGCTAAGGTTTTAGTATCTTAATTGTAATTTTTTTGCATTTTATGGCAAAAAATATTTTTTTTAAGCGAATGTCGAATAATGAATATCGAATGTCGAAGGAAGGTATTTGACATTTTGATTAATATAAAAACCATAGCGAAGCGATTCCACCCTTCGCCATTCATTATTCGTCATTCGATATTCGATATTCAAAAATGTTATCGCTGCAACTGTCCGATTCAAGAGCATTGGCCTGTTTGGTTCCGGCTTGTCCGGATTAGGAACGTGTTCGACTAAAGCAGGAGCTTTGAGTTTACTATACTTGGTGACAGGAGAGTAAAAGAGATGATGAATATGCTTTTACATGCAAGATCGCTTCTTTATTGCATTTTCATTCTGGTGGCGTTGACCTCCAGCGGTGTATGTGATGAATTAGAGTCAAAAGCGCATGAAGAAAAAGATTACCGTAATGTAATTGCCCTTTTTGGCGGAAATACCCAGGATGGCTCAGAAAATGGGGCATCAATTGGTTTGGAATACGTGTACCGAATAAGTCCTCTCTTTAGCATCGGCGGCCTCGGAGAATACGCAGGCGGTGATTTTAATTCATGGGTGATCGGCATCCCCTTGTATATTCGTCCTTATGCAGGTTGGTTTTTCCGCCTGGCACCAGGATTGGAATTCGAAGATAGCGAAATGAACTTTCTCTTCCGGGTCGGGTTGGGATATGAATTTGAATTGATGCCAAGGTGGCTTCTTTCACCGGAAATCAATGCAGACTTCGTGGATGGGGACACCAAACTGGTGTATGGCCTAACACTTTCATGGGAATTTTAAAATACGGATTTATTGATATTGAAAATTTAAACATTAAAAAAGGAGACCGAAAATGATGAAAAGGAAGTACATTATTATTGTTGCCGCATTGGTCTTTGCGATTGGAAGCGGAATTGGACTTTATGTATCAGGCAAGGGTTTGTCTGATGTATCTCTGGTTTCAACAGCCGAAGCCGCCGGCGGCGCCGTCAAAGACCCGAATGGGGTTGCCCCCGACCGTTACATTTATTTTCCCGGCACCGAGAAGCTTGGCAAGGATGAAATCCGCCTGATTGCCCTTGGCACGGGAATGCCGGCAGCCCGCCGTAGCCAGGCCGCCACCTGCTGGCTGGTTGAGGTGGGCAACGGGGATAAGTTTCTGTTCGATATCGGCACCGGGGCCAACGCGAACATGGCTGCTCTGATGATCCCCTTCGACTTTCTGACCACGGTGTTCCTCACCCACCTGCATACTGACCACTGGGGCGATCTGCCCGGCCTTTGGGCCGGAGGCTGGACCGCCGGCCGAACCGTGCCGCTGGAGATCTACGGACCGTCCGGTGCAAGGGAGGACATGGGGACCAAGTACGCCGTAGAGCATTTTCTAAAAGCCTATAATTGGGACAACATGACCCGCCTCGCGACACTGCCCTCCCAGCCCGGCAAAATCAATGTTCATGAATTCGACTATAAGGGCGAAAACAAGACGGTCTATGAAAAGAACGGCGTGACGATCAAATCCTGGCCGGCCATCCATGCCGGAGACGGGGCGGTCAGCTTTGCCCTTTACTGGAAGGGAATGAAAGTTGTCATTGGTGGTGATACCAAGCCCAACACCTGGTATATCAAGTATGCTGCGGATGCCGATGTCGCTATCCATGAAGCATTTCTGACCCCCGAACAGCTGGTTAGCTGGTACGGCCAGTCCCCACAGTCCGCCCTTGCTGTGGGAACCTATGTCCACACCCCGCCACAGGCATTTGGCAAGGTCATGAGCACTATCAAACCCAAGCATGCCATCGCTTACCATTTTCTCAATGAATCGGATACCCGTGACGAGGTATATTCAGCCGTTCGTGAGACCTATGACGGGCCGCTCACCCTTGCGGAAGACAATCTGGTCTGGAACATCACCAAACGACGACGAAGCCTGGAGTGTTGTGGGCCCCACCCCGCCGCCGCCGCCGGACCGCACAGTACCGGACCAACTTTCAAAGTGGTCGCTGGATCATCGATGGGATGTAAGTGAGGTTATGCAAAAGATGATCAAGGAGTTCAAGAAGAAGTACAACATGAAATAATGTCGTGATTCTCTGATAGTTGTGAACAGCGTGTGGCAGGGATGAAAGAGCCGATGATCGTGAGAATTCGCCATCGACGTGTTGGTGGCGGATTCCCATATGTGTCTATTTCTGATGTATTGAATGCTCATTGAAAGATAAGAGAGCATCATTGAGCAAAAAATCCGGGTAGCAAGTCGATTCAATGGATTTCACTGATGAAGAAAACATTCTTTTCTATTATAGCGTTTATCATTTTCTTCTGTATGGTTCGCACTTCGGCAAATGCCGACTGGATTAACCTCTCGGGTGCGGAGAATTCACCAAATATTGCCG
>JAFCZV010000197.1 GCA_019314155.1 Deltaproteobacteria bacterium | reverse complement strand
CCTTAAATTCATCCCAAAACATTAAATTTTTACCTAAATTGAGCACTCAATTTAGCCACTTAGCATTTATTTTTGTGTTTTTTGTGGCAAAACTTTTTTCTTTTCGCCACAAAGGCACCAAGACACTAAGAACGAATAACAAAATAAAATCCTTCGTGTTGCCCGCCATCGGCTTCGCCTTAGGCGAGGCGGGCGGGTCTTTGTGCCTTGGTGGCAAATATTTCTTGGTTCCTCGATAAATCGGGATTTTCGCTTCGCTACAACCGGCTTGTCCAAGTTAGATTATATTCAATAATAACCATGGGGGTCAATTGTTTTTGACCGTTCAGGTTGCTGGAAGTTTTTTTTGTGGAATTTTTTTGAATTGACTGTATTCTTTCAAATTGATATGGTTCAGAAAATATCCTGTGGGGATGTAGCTCAGTTGGGAGAGCGCGGCGTTCGCAACGCCGAGGTCGAGGGTTCAAATCCCTTCATCTCCATACCGAGAAAGTCAAGGACTTGGAGTTTCTATCTTCAAGTCCTTATTTTTTTGTCGATGAGATCTTTTGTCCGTGTTCATGGGGTGTGCCTCCCCGTTTCACTCTGGCGTCTACGTATCTGGTCATTTCAACGACTTAGCAGCGGTGGCATTCCTGCCCCCTCCGCGTTCTCCCGCGAAAACCATGCGGGAGCCGCGGTCTCCCCCACTGCTAAGTCATTGAAATGACGAAGCCACTCCGCCAATATCGTTACACGAGGAAGCACACCCCATGAAAACGCACGGTCTTTTTAATTGATCGGTTGTTTTTTTTTGTGAAACTGTTATAGTAATAGAACGTTGGAAGGGGAATCGATATCCCTTACATTAAAAATTACCATAACCCCAATCGAGCGAATTTTGTTTGCGATTCGTTGGGATATTACTGTACAATCCAGTCAAGGCGACGACTCTCAAAAAGTAAGGATCAATTATATTATGGAACGCACGGCTGAAATTAAACGGGAAACCAAAGAAACCGAAATTAGTGTGAAGCTAAATTTAGACGGAAGTGGAAAGGTCAAGATATCTACAGGCATACCTTTTTATGATCATATGCTGACACTTTTTCATATGCTGACACTTTTTGCAGTTCACGGTTTTTTTGACCTCTCCGTTGATGCAACGGGAGACATTGATGTCGATTATCATCACACAATAGAAGATTCCGGGCTTGTCCTTGGCGAGGCTTTTAACATGGCTTTAGGAGACAGAAAAGGCATACGGCGATTTGGTCATGCTGTTACGCCAATGGACGATGTACTTGCTTCTGTTGCCGTTGATTTGTCAAAACGTCCTTTTCTGGTTTACAATGTCCCTCCAAAAACGAACATTGACGGAAACACCTTCACCGTACTGACCAAGGAATTTTTACGGGCATTTTCAAACCGGTGTGGGATGAATCTTCATGTCAATGTTTCTTACGGTGAAAATGAACATCATATTAATGAATCGATTTTTAAAGCTGCCGGAAGGGCTCTGGATCAGGCCGCTTCTATTGACGTGCGGATAAAAGATATTCATTCAACAAAAGGCACATTGTAAATAAAAAAATCCCTCGATGGTAATAAATTCTGGTAAAAGAATCACCCCCAAAAGGCGTCATGCTTAAAAAAACCGACCAAGAAAAAAATCCGAAATTGCTTGGAACTTTTCTTTTAACGCTTATACTTCTTGTTTCGGCATGTGCAAACGATACCGTCGTTAAAGATCGGCCCCCCATGCCGTTTGAGGTAAAAAAAATTCTGATTTTTCCTTTTGAAGATATGGCCGGAGTGTATGGACAAAAGGTAGATGCCCGCTGTCCGGTCTGCGGCAAAGTGTTCATGACCGGCCAGGTAACTGAAAGCGCTACCCGCATCCTGACGGATCAGGTGTTTATTTTACTAAAAAAACAAAGAGATATTGAGCTCATACCCGCCAGCCAGGCCAGGGGAGTTATGTCGGGCTTGCGGGCAGGAAGTAAAAATACCTTGTCAGAACAAGATTTATGGATTGAAACAGGGCGCGATCTGGGTGCCGATGCCGTAATTGTCGGGCATCTCTACCGTTTCAGGGAGCGGATCGGTACGCAATATTCCGTCGAGGTTCCCGCCTCTGTGGCATTTGATATCCATCTTATCGGTGTGAGGGATGGGCGTTTGTTGTGGAGTGGCAAATTTGACGAAACACAACAGTCACTGTTTGAAGATCTTTATCAACTGGGCACCTTTTTAAGCAGACGGGGCAGGTGGATTACGGCACAGGAGTTGGCCGTATCCGGTCTTGAAGTATGGATGTTATACCTGCAGTCGATATAAAAAATGGAAAATGTGTGCGGCTTTTTCAAGGAAGAATGGATTCTGAAACCGTTTTTTCCGATGATCCCGCCGCCATGGCGAAGAGATGGGAGGATGAAGGCGCTGAAATTATTCATGTCATCGATCTTAACGGGGCAATTGAAAAAAGTCCTCAAAATCTCGGTTCAATAAGAAAAATCATAAATAGTGTCGATGCCCATATACAGGTCGGGGGTGGAATCCGGAACGAACGAACGATCAGTATGTTCCTCGAAATGGGAGTCAAAAGGATTATCATTGGTACCGAAGCCATTCGAAACCCGAAACTCGTCAAGGATGCATGCAAAAAATTTCCTGGACAAATTGTTGTAGGGATCGATGCCCGTAACGGATTGGTTGCAATTGAAGGATGGACAAAGGCAACTCAGATCAAAGCTGTCGATCTTGCAATCCAATTCGAAGACAGCGGCGTCGCCGCAATCAATTTTACGGATATTCACCGAGATGGAATGGAGACAGGACCGAACATCGAGGAAACCCGGAGATTGGCGGAAGCTGTTAACATACCGGTGGTTGCTTCAGGCGGCATTTCATCCATAGAAGATATTCAAAATCTAATACCGTTAGAAACCGTCGGAGTTGTCGGCGTTATTACCGGCAGGGCGCTCTACAGCGGCAGCTTAAAGCTAAAGGACGCCATCGAGGTTCTAAAAAATCAAAAATAACGCGCATGGTCAAAATGTTGAGTGATTTTAACGACTACATTCTTGACAAAACAAAATTTAATAGTTATTATTTCAGGTTAAAATGTGAAGGCTTTAATCGTTGTAGTTCGGTGAAAAGTTATTTCTTCATTATAGTTATAAGGCTTCATCCTATTTAAGTCCTCCCATCATATCAGTTCCGGATTTGTCAGTCATTCCATTTTTTGGTGGAGGTTGGTCTTTTTGGCAGTTTATATTCCTGAAGATAAAGTTTTAGAAATTAAAAATGCGGCGGATATTGTGGAGGTCGTTTCGGACGTCGTATATCTGAAAAAGGCCGGGAAAAACTTCGTTGGTCTCTGTCCTTTTCATTCGGAAAAAACCCCTTCTTTTACCGTAAGTCCTCAAAAACAGATATTTTATTGCTTTGGTTGCGCCACCGGCGGAAATATTTTTAGTTTTATTATGAAGCACGACGGTATTTTATTTCCCGATGCGGCGTTGATGCTCGCCAGAAGATATGGAATCCATATTCCCACCCGAACCCTTTCTCCGGAACAAAAAAGGCGGATCAATGAAAGGGAAAGCATGCTGTCTGTAAACAGACAAGCGATGGAATTTTATAGCCAAGAACTGCTTAGAAGTCCTTCGGGAAAGCGAGCGATGACCTATCTAAAGAAAAGAGGGTTGAGCAGAGAAATTATTGACACCTTTCGTCTTGGATATGCCCAAGAAGGCTGGGATCATCTGTTAAATTTTTTCTCAAAAAAGGGGATACCGCCGACCACGGTCGAAAAATCCGGATTGATTGTTCAAAGGAAAAACCAAGATGGTTTTTACGATCGTTTTAGAGGACGTATAATATTTCCGATTTTCGAATCAAATATGCATGTAATTGGTTTTGGGGGCCGGGTCCTTGATGATTCCATGCCGAAATATCTTAACTCGCCGGAAACACGATTATATAACAAAAGCCGCTCGTTGTACGGTCTGCATTTGGCTAAATTAAAAGGTAGACAGAGTGAAGCGGTTTACATCGTTGAGGGTTATTTTGACCTATTGGCCCTGCATCAGCATGGCATTCAGAATTCCGTCGCAACTTTAGGGACATCGATTACAGCTGGACATGTTCAGATTCTTAGAGGATTTATCGGTAAAAATGGTAAGATCATACTTGTTTTTGATTCAGACGATGCAGGTATCAAGGCGGCCCAGAGAAGCATAGAGGTATTTGACAAAGGATATATTGATGCTCAAATTCTTGTTTTACCTGAGGGATATGATCCGGATTCATATCTATTCGAATTCGGAGTCGACTCTTTTCTGGATCTTGTTTCCCAAGCGCAGGGAGTCATCCCTTTTCTCATGAATTCTGCTGTTAAGAAACACGGACTTTCCAATGAAGGAAAAATCCGTGTGATTTCAGAGATGAAAGGACCTCTTGCATCAATTAATGATAAAGTGGCAAGATCTTTATACATCAAAGGTCTTGCCGAGTGTGTCAACATCGATGAGTCTGCTGTTTTGGAAAGGGTTCGAAAAATAACGGCTCGGAAAGGTGCCTCTTTTAAGGATCAAGGAAAAGTTCTGAAAAGCAAGTGGGACCGGATGGAGCGGCAGATCATCACAATGATGCATGAATTCCCACAAATATTATCAGAAATTGCCGAGCGTAGTATACTCGACCTTTTTGAAGATAATGACTTAAGGTCCATCGGACAATTGATTCTGAAGAACAAAGATGGCTCTGAAATGCGTGTATCGGATCTGATAGATTTAATTGAAAATAAAGCCCAAAAGAACTTGTTATCCTCTCTGGCGATAGGAGAGGATATTTGGAATCATGAGGCATGCCTTGGGATTATAACTCGGTTTGAATCGATACGAAATAAAAATAAAAATTTGTTAATCGAAAAAATAAAGGAAGCAGAAGCGAGGAATGATACTGAATTGCTTTTGAAGTTGTTGAATAAAAAACAAAAGATGGCAGTGCTTGCTGAAAAAAAGAAGATGGCGCTGTTGAAATAAAAAAAGTAACTCACTGGCGTTTAAGGGAGGCTCAGCTATATGGCAAAAAAAGTTGCTACAAAAACAAAAAAAAGAAAAAATATAGCCAAAAAAACCCTGGATAAGCTGATTTTAAAAGGAAAACGAAAGGGTTTTTTAACGTATGATGAAATTAACAAGGCGCTTCCAGAGAACATGTTTTCACTGGAACAAATCGATGAAACGCTCATAATGTTTAACGAGCTCAATATTGAAATCATCGACGAGAAAAAGAATAAGCTGCCCGCCGTAAAAAAGCTGAAAGTTTTGGCCACGTCTTCCCCTGATTTTGGAACAGTAACGGATCCTGTTAAAATGTATTTACGAGAGATGGGATTGGTGACCCTGCTAAGCAGAGAAGGTGAGGTTGTCATCGCCAAGGAGATTGAAGCAGGTGAACGGGAAGTTTTAAGAGCGTTAATAGACACCACCATTGGTGTAAATTGTATTTTGGAACTTGGGAAACAAATAGAAAACAGGGAGTTGCGACTAAAGCAGGTATTAAGAGATGTCCGGGAAATGGACGATGAGGACACTTATGTTGATGAAGCGGTCCAGATCGATTATTTATTAAAAACAATAAACGCGATTCAGTTGGTTCATGAAGAAAACGAGGTGTTCAGAGCGAAACTTTTTTCATCAAATCTCGAATCTGATGCACAGCGTCGTATCCGAAGATGTGTTGCTCGAAGAAACAAAAAGATTTTCGAACTGCTAAAAGATTGGCGTTTTGAAAATGTATTGTTAGATAAAATTGAGAAATTGATTAGAGAGCATATAGAATGGTTCGATTCCAGAAATAAAATGATACTGATGTGCGCGGATAAGCTGGGGACATCCGTCAAAGATCTTCGTGCCAATCTCACAACCAAAAAAAAGTTCTCCACATGGATAAGTTCCCGTTGTGATCTGACAAAAGAGGAGATCGATTTACTTTTTACCGAGTTCAAGAGAATCAAAGATCAGATTGCAGAACAAGAATATGCTATTAAAGCCAGAAGTCGTTCTGTTAAAAGGATCATGTCCAATGTTGATGAAGGGCGCTATATCGCAAAAATTGCCAAAGGTGAACTGACCAAGGCCAATTTGCGCCTTGTGGTCAGTATCGCCAAAAAATATACCAACAGAGGGCTGCAATTTCTAGATTTGATTCAGGAAGGGAATATCGGTCTTATGAAGGCGGTAGACAAATTTGAATATCGGCGTGGATATAAATTCAGCACGTATGCCACATGGTGGATAAGACAGGCCATTACAAGGGCCATAGCAGATCAGGCAAGGACCATTCGAATTCCGGTCCATATGATCGAAACCATCAATAAGCTTATTCGTACATCCAGGTACCTTGTGCAGGAGCTTGGAAGAGAGCCTACGCCTGAAGAGATCGCGGAAAAAATGGAGGTCCCTTTGGTCAAGGTGCGCAAAGTTTTAAAAATTGCTAGAGAACCTATTTCCTTGGAAACCCCTATCGGGGAAGAAGAGGATAGCCACCTGGGTGATTTCATAGAAGATAAAAAATTTATGTTGCCTTCAGATGCTGCTGTAAGTCTTAATCTTGCCGAACAGACCCGAAAAGTTCTTGCAACATTGACGCCACGCGAGGAAAAAGTGTTGCGCATGCGGTTTGGGATTGGTGAAAAGGCTGACCATACCCTCGAAGAGGTCGGGCAGGATTTTACCGTAACCCGCGAAAGGATCAGGCAGATAGAAGCAAAGGCTTTGAGAAAACTTAGACACCCCACCAGAAGCCGTAAACTGAAAAGTTTTATCGAACAGACACAATGATTTTGCAATATTGCATTGCGAAAAAGTCGTTTTAGTGCTATCGATAAGAGCTTGACAAAATAAATTTATGGGGGTAGGTAATTTTCTCTTGCATTGATTTGTGGGCCCATAGCTCAGCTGGCAGAGCCACCGGCTCATAACCGGTCGGTCCCTGGTTCGAATCCAGGTGGGCCCACCAGTTTGCCGACGATGAGGACCAGGTCCACCCGCTTAATACTTTCTTGTAATAATATCGT
>JAFCZV010000196.1 GCA_019314155.1 Deltaproteobacteria bacterium | reverse complement strand
ACTTTCTTCTGGTTTTCCACATAAATCTTTCTTTTAAGGCTCATTCAGTTCTCCTTGTCCATTTCAAAATAAAATTTTTTATAACATCTCCCTTAGAAATTTCAAAAAGCAAAAACGTGATTCTATGGGACATACATTAGTTTATAAGTTTCTATTCTTCAACCAACCTCCGAAAACAACGGGGTCGCGTCTTCATTCTTGACAGTTCTTGACAGATTAATAATCTTATCTATTTCCATCTTTTGTCTTTGGGGACATCCTTGGCTACAATGACTTAATCCATTATCCCCTCACCCACTCTTATATTGAGATCTACGCTTCGCTTCGATACTAAAGGTTCAGCGTTCTGGGTTCTGGGTTCCCCGATAAATCGGGATTTCCGCTTCGCTCCAACAGGTGTCAGGGGCCAGGTGTCAGGGGTCAGGGATCTGGGATCAGGACGAAAAACCAAACCTTTATTTTCTTTTACAATAAGCTTTTTGTTTCTCCTTCACCATGAATCCGATTTTTTTCTTAGGTTTATCCTCCTCAGACAATAGCTGTTTTATGGCTTCAAATACGATTTGAAATTGTTCGTCGTATTTTTTCTCCATGGATTCAATTTTTCTCTTTAAATCTTTATGAGTTGACAGCATTTCTCGGAGTTTTAAAAATGCACGCATAATGACAATGTTCACCTGTATAGCTCTTTCGCTTTTCAAGACAGAGGAAAGCATTAATACACCATGCTCCGAGAATGCCATGGGTAAATATCTGGCCCCGCCCCAACTTGAGGTCGCAAATTGCGACCTCAAGTTTTTTATTTCCTCTTTTGTGAGCTCAAACATGAAATCTTCTGGGAATCTTTCGATATTCCTTCGAACCTGCTCCTTTAAACGTTTTGTTTCAACATCATAAAGCTCTGCCAAGTCTCTGTCCAGCATCACCTTAATACCGCGTATCAGGTATATTTTGCTCGCAATGAGTTCGACGGGAACAAGTTCTGTCATTTTACCATACCTTCTTTTTAAGGTGTCAGGATCACAAATGACTAAAGATGCGGTGCACCGGGTCAGTCCTCGGGGGCCGGCAAATGGATGATATAGCCGCCGGAGCGTTCGTCCTTTTCCAGTTCCAGCAGACCGCGACTCTGCCCGTATTCAATCAGTTGGCCGAAGGTCCGAAAGCCGTAATAGGATTCGGTGAACCCGGGTTTTCGCCGCTTCAGGGCCTGCTTGACCATCGAGCCCCAGATCTTGTCCGACTCACCCCGCTCGGCGATGAGGGCTTCGACAGTTTCGATGACCAATTCCACGGCATTTTGTTTTTTTTCTTCTATGGTTTTACGGACCCCCTTCTTGGGAGGCTTGCCCGGACCCGGTTTAGGGGCTGTTTTTTTGCTCTTTTTCTTTTTGGCCTCTTCCTCCCGGACCAGGTCGTCGTAATAGATGAACTCGTCGCAGTTGGCGACCAGCAGGTCCGACGAAGAATTTTTCACCCCGCACCCGATGACCACCTTGTTGTTTTCGCGCAGCTTGCTCACCAACGGCGAAAAATCCGAGTCCCCGCTGATAATGACAAAGGTCTCCACATGGCTCTTGGTATAGCAAAGGTCCAGGGCATCCACCACCATGCGGATGTCCGCAGAATTCTTCCCCGACTGACGGACATGGGGGATTTCGATGAGTTCGAAGGCGGCCTCGTGCATGACCTTCTTAAACTCCTTGTAGCGCTCCCAGTCGCAGTAAGCCTTCTTGACGACGATGCTCCCCTTGAGGAGCAGGCGTTCGAGCACTTTCTGGATGTCGAACTTTGCATACTTGGAGTCTTTGACTCCCAGAGCGATATTCTCGAAATCGCAGAACAATGCCATATTCTTGATCTCGACCTGGCTGACCATTTTCCGTTCCTCCTTTTGTCAGTAACCACCCCTTTAAGTGGACTTGCGGGACGCCCTTGACTACATTGACTTATCCCCTATCCCCCTCTACCCATTCTAATCCAAATAAAGAAAACGACGGGGTCGCGTCTTCATTCTTGACAGTTCTTGACAGATTAATAATCTTATCTATTTCCATCTTTTGTCTTTGGGGACGTAGTTGACTACATTGACCTATTTCCTATCCCCATTAACCTGCTTGTCCAAAACATAACTCATATAGAGATTAACGCTTTGCTTCGATAGCCAAAGTTCAAGGTTCAAGGTTCAGAGTTAAATACTGAAAATCGTGCTCATCCTGCCTTTTCAAGAACATAACTCATCCAGACCTCTCCGGATCCTGTTTTGGAAACAGACGTTGAAAAGTCACACACCTTGAAACCCATGGTATCAAACATTTCTCGGGCCTTTAGTTCCTCCCACAGATAGAAAATTCTGCCATCTGAGTCTGTCCGGCTTCCGGAGCCCTCTTTTAACGTGATTAAAACACTTCCATTCTTAGGTATTGCTGATGTGATGTTTTCAAAAACCCTTGAAAATCTCTCATGGGGCACATGAACCAGGGCACCGATAGCCATTATAGCGTCGGCTAGGATTGAATCAAAGTCGTATGTCTCGAAATCTCCTTCAATGACTTCACATCCGGCA
The DNA here is from genome assembly GCA_019314155.1 of Deltaproteobacteria bacterium. GTDB lineage: Bacteria > Desulfobacterota > Desulfobacteria > Desulfobacterales > UBA11574 > JAAXQD01. The sequence continues at coordinate 8,367 of JAFCZV010000196.1, read as the reverse complement.
TTGTCCCTTGCAAGTTCCGCAAGACCCGGAGACCGCTCAAAACCGATCACCTCAAAGCCCCGCTTTTTCATCCAGACCAGATCACGGCCGCTGCCGCACCCCACGTCCAGGACAAACGCTTCCGGCGGAAGCCCTTGGGCCAGAGGGGCTAAAAACGATGTTGGATCAATATAAAACGTTTTTTCGTGATACGCTTTGTAATTTTTTTGGTAAAAGTCTAACATTTTTATACTTAACCGCAGATGCACGCAGATTAACGCAAATTCTATTCACCGCCCACTCCCAGGCTCGCTCGAGTCGCCCTGGTGAAATACGTTATACTATTGCTATCGCAAATTGAACAGGGCCCCGAAAGATCGGGATTTCCGCTTCGCTCCAACAGGCAGGGGTCAGGGTATAAATTGCCTAAAGTGAGCTAAAATGAGCTAAAATGCCTATTTATCCCGTATTAAACGGGGAAGTTAAGACCAAATACCAGGGTTCAGGAGCCAGGGATCAGGGTCCTGGGGTCAGGGTTCAGGACGAAAAACCAAACCTTTAACCTCTTTTGTCGTAAGTCCTTTGCTTCTCTTTAACTGTGAATCCGATTTTTTTCACCTTTTTGTCAGGAGGTGCCATAAGCTGACGAATCGCCTCGAATATGACCTGTATTTGTTCGTCATGCCCTTCTATTCGCTGCTCCAAATCTGCAAGTTCACGCGATAGTTCTTTATGGGTTGCCACCGTCTTTCTGAGTTGTACAAAGACACGCATGATGGCAATGTTTACCTCGATTGCTCGTTTAGATTTTAAAACGCTCGAAAGCATGGCTACGCCCTGCTCGGAAAAAACATAAGGAAGATACCTCCGCCCCCCCTTCCCTTTTGAGATCACAATTTGTGATCTCAAAGAATCGAATTCTTCTTTAGTAAGTTGCAACATAAAGTCAGAGGGAAATCTCTCAATATTCCGTTTGACGGCTTGGATGAGGCTTCGAGTCTCCACTCCATAAAGTTCAGCTAAATCGCTGTCCAGCATCACCTTAATACCGCGGATGAGATAAATTTTGCTCGCAATCAGTTCTATCGGTACCAACGTTGCCATATTAAATTACCTTTTCTTTCAGGGCTACTTGTTAATCCTGCTTGTCGGAGTAAAACGTAGATCCCGACATCGGGGCCCAGTTAAATCTTTTGTTATCTATTTAGCCGGGGTCTAAAAACTAAAAAACCCCGCCTCTCTATATGAGAAATGGGGTTTTTGTATCCATCGCATATTCTCTGTATTTGTTAAAGGTTAAAGCGAATATCTTGAAATTTAATGTTTTTTCGCACATTTAACTTAACATGTCAAGGATTTTGCCAAAGATGATACATTGTAGCAGAAAAGCCTTTGCAGTTGAAAATGATAAGTTTTGCGGACAATCTGAGAGAAACCTTCCGGGCCCTTGACTACATTGACTTATTCTCCATCTCCCTCACCCATTCTAATCCAAATAAAAAAGTGACTAACCCGCCACACTACGAAGGCGGACAAGCCCGCCACAAAGCATCGGCGGATAAAAGTGAGCTAAAATTTACCCTGTGAAATTGCGACAGCAAACGTTCAACGTATTTCACCGGGGTGAGCTAAAATGCCTATTTATCCCGTATTAAACGGGGAAGTTAAAGCAAATACAAAGGACCAGCAAAGAGGCATAGGGCACAATGATGTCATCGCTCCCCGCGAGAACTTAATAAAAACTCTTTAAACCATGGCCGCGCTAAATCAGAAAATAATGTTTTCTACTGGACGGCGATCAAAACAACGCCGAGCTTCTTTTCCAACTCGCTGATTTTTGAAAGCGCTTCATCGTCGATCACTGCCGGGTTAATATCATGGTATGAAAAAGACAACAGCGTCTGGCCAAGTTCTTTTTCCAGAGCCTGAATAGTTTCCAGGTTGGCATTGTCCAATGTTGAAAAACTACACAACATGGTAACCTACTTTTGCTGATATTTGTTTCACGCAAAGGCGCAAAAGGCAAATTTAGACTGGATAACGGTTTATTCCGCGTCCGGCCATATGAGGTCATAACTGACGCTGCGGCCTTTGCCCGGGTTCTGCCGCAATACCTGCCTTTCGACCAGGGCGGATATCTCCCGAAAAGCGGTTGCCCGGCTGACCTTTGCCATGGACACCCGAAAAGCGGTTGCCCGGCTGACCTTTGCCATGGACACATATTTCCGGGTCGTCAGACCGCCTTCAAAACCGTCGGGGCCGGCATCCAGCAACCGGTTGACAACCTTTCGCTGGCGCTCATTCAACAGGGTCTGCCCGTGTTGTTGCCAGAAACGAGCCTTTGTCAGAACAGTGGATATCAATATTTCCGAGTGCTCGACCGCCCGTTCAAAACACTCCAGAAACCACACCAGCCATCCGGTAATATCACCGTCTCCTTTCTGGCATCGCTCCAGCACCCGATAATAACCATCCCTTTCGGCCATAATCCGTGTCGACAAGCTGTAAAACCGGGACCCGAGCTTTTCATCCTGTGCCAATGCCATATCGGTCAGGGCCCTGGCTATCCGGCCGTTGCCATCTTCAAACGGATGAATGGTGACAAACCTGAAATGGGCGATTGCAGCCCGCAGCAACCCTTCGATATTTTTCGATCCCTTTTCCCACCAGCGGAGGAAATTCCTGATCTCTTTATCCACGCGCTCGGCAGGAGGCGCTTCAAAGTGAACTTTTTCCCTGCCCATGGGGCCGGACACCACCTGCATGGCTTCCAGGCCTCGCCATCGGCCGGCTCGTATCTTGCGAAGGCCAGAATAACCGGTTGGAAAAAGCGCGGCCTGCCAGGCCATTAACCTTTCCGCTGTCAGCGGTTTGTCATAATTCACGGTGGCATCCATCAACACATCCACCAGTCCGTCTGCGATCCGATCCCCTGTCGGCAAACCGGCTGTTGGCAACCCCAGGCGCCTTGCCACCGAAGACCGAACCGAATCCCTGTGCAGAGTCTGGCCTTCAATCGCGGCGGTTTTGACGGTTTCTTCAATCAGAATTTCCGCTTGGGCTTCGCTGCTGAATTTCAAACCAAGGGCATCCATTTTACTCAGCACGCCGCCCTGGCACCGGCGAGCCCGACCAAGAGGTTGAACCAGCGCATCGGTGTTCCATGTGAACTCCGCCCAATTTGTATTTTGCCACACATAACGCATAACAGTCTTCTTAGCGACTCATTTTTTGAAGCGATTATACCCGTTAATCGCTTCAAAATCAAACTAATTTCGTCCGAAGTGTGGAAAAGGAGGACTTGGGGACATCCTTGACTATATTGACTTATTCTCCTCGATAGTAAATGAAGTCTAAAAAAGGCCCTAAATTCGTCTTAAACGACTCTTTTTGACCCTAAAAAGAACCTTTTAAGCTAAATATTATTTCAAAAAAATTCTTAGCCTTTTCTCTTAAAAGTGTGTTTTTAGCCCCCAAAATGGCCATTTAAGGCCATATTGGAGGCAAGATTTAAACGTTTTATATATTATCTCAACATGTTGCTGCGGGGTTTGTTGGTTATATATTAACGCAATTCCACAGGGGGATTTTATCAACTCGATCCGCCCGAAAAAGACGGGCCAATGGTAGGATCAAGCATACCATTACACTGGCATTCGGGGCATTGGGGGGGCGGATCACTGGAAAACAGCAGGAGTACTTCAAAGCAGTGAGAACAGTCTTTACACTCATATTCGTAAATTGGCATTAGCTCCTCCGGAAAAAATTAACAGGTGATTAATCAATTATATATTTTGGGCTTCCTACAATTCCTACAAACCATTTTTATTACACTATTACCTAAATTTAATCACCCCCTGCCGGAGGCTTCGTCTTCTACCACCATTATTTTATTCATGTTTTTTCCCATCATTCGACCGCTTGAACTGTATGGAAATCTCAGTTCCGCTATCATTCTTGATACGCATCTTACCCTTCAGTTGACCGGAAACCAAATGCCTGGCCATTTTTAATCCAAGACCGGTCCGGCGATAATTATCCGTCTTTTCAGGGATTCCATCACCATCATCCTTGACTTTAACAAGAACCGTGGCAGAGTCCGGAGTGGATATGGAGACCCGAACCGTTCCCTTTTTCTTTTTCCTGAAAGCATGTTTGAAAGCATTGGAAATGAGTTCATTCAACACCAGCGCGCAGGGAATCGCCTGGCCTACAGAAAGATAGACTTCCGAAGGTTCTATCACTGAGACGATCCTTCTTCCATTCCCTGCATAGATATGAGAAAGATAGTCAACCATCTCTTGGACATGCCTTTCCATGTGGATCCGATCAAAGCGATCGCTTTGATAAAGCTGGTCGTGAATGAGCGCCATGGAGTGAATCCTGGCACGTGCATCTCCCCATAGATTTGGATTTTCCCTATTCTCCGTTTGCATACTACTTATATCAAGGAAACTGGAGATGATTTCAAAGTTGTTTTTAACACGATGGTGTATTTCGCTCAAAAGAACTTCTTTCTCTCTTAGCGATGCTTTTATTTGTTTCTCTGCACGTTTTCGGTCTTTTATTTCAATCTTTAATTGATCGTTTAACCTCACAAGTTCGGCCGTCCGCTGTTGAACCCGTTTTTCCAGTTCATCATGGGCTTTTTTAAGCATCTTTTCAGCCTGCTTGCGCTCGGTGATGTCGCGGGCGATCCCGCAGAGCCCCACAATCTCTCCGGATTTGTCTCGTATAGGCACCTTGATCACATGGAACGTAAAGAATATCTCGCCAACAGGCTTGGTGTGCTCCTCCTGAATTATTTCCCCGGCCAGAACACGGGAATCAACCTTTCTAACATGTTTTCCAGCTTCTTTACCGAATAGGTCTTCGTCACTTTTTCCGGCCAGCTCTTCGAAGGGAAGTTGAAACAATCTTTCCATGGCAGGGTTCACATGGGTATATCTCAAAAAACGGTCCTTGAGGAAGATAGAGTCCCGGGCAGTATCACAGATCGCCCTGAAACGCTCCTCACTCTCCTGCAGTCGCTCATTGGCTTTCAATAGTTCAATGGTTCGCGCTTCCACCCGTTGTTCAAGCCCATCGTTAGCTTTCCGCAAGGCTTCGTCAGCCCTAATGGCATCGGTTATGTCTCTGGAGATTTCTACCACAGCAGTGGGGTTCCCCGCCTTATCTCTTAAAGCGACATTGGCGGTACAATGAAAAAAAATCGGTTTTCCATCTTTGTCGATCACTTGGGTCTCATGCTCATGAATTTCCCCGTCCTGAAAGGCCTTAAGCGTAAGGCAAGGATGTGGGTCACAAGGAACTTCTCTTTGATGAAAAGCTTCATAGCATTTTTTGCCGACGATATTATTGCCAAAGATCTTCCTGGAGGTTTCATTGGCCCAGAGAATATTTAAGTTTTTATCCAACAGACTTATGTGATCACCAATAGACTGTAACACGCCGCCAAGTAACCCTTCACTCTCTCTCAGCGCCGCATCGACCTTCCGGCTACCAGATACTTTTTTTCCCAACTCCTTAACTCTTTCCATCAAGTCTTCATAGGTCGGTTTTTGGGTCATTGAAAATCCTCCGTTCGGGAAACCTTGGGAACGTCCTTGACTACTTTGACTTATTCTCCATCCCCACCACCCAATTTTATATATAGAAAAACCCCACATTTCTTTATAAGAAACGGGGTTCGTTACAATCACCGCAAATGCTTTCCTTTGTTTTAGGTTAAAGGAACTATCTTGAAATCTTTTGTTTTTTCGCAGATTCAACCTAACATGTCAAGGATATTACAAAAATGCTACATAGTGGCCGCTAAGCCTTTTGTATTTGACATTCATGCTGATTATTGAGATAAATAACACATAGTTCCAACCCTTTATTAAATTGAGGAGCCCTCCACCATGACACTTACAAAAATTCAGATCGTAGAATCGATCCACAATGAAATCGGTTTGCCCAAGGGCAAAATAAAATAGGTGCAATATGAGTAATATAACCGCAAGAAAAACCATGTCGATGTTTCTTTTCATATTCGCAATCATTTTGGCAGCAACCATTAAATCCGTTTTTGCTGACACACGATATGTTTCTGATGAGTTAATCATTTCTGTGCGTGATGGACAAAACCAAGATGATAATGTTTTAAGGTATATTAAGACCGGAACAGCGGTTAATGTGCTTGAAGAGAAAGGACGTTATTTAAGGATTAAGACTGAAGATGGCCTTGAAGGTTGGGTGCAGACACAATATATAATTTCAGAAAAACCTAATGCCCGGATCATTGAGGATTTAAGAAATGAGATAAATGAACAGGATGCCTTATCAGACAAGTTACTGGCAAAAAAGACAATCAATGAAATCAGGATTAGGGAGTTAAAACAGGAAGTAAATATTAATCAGGAAAATACTGCAAAAGCAAAAAGTGAGCTAATAGAGCTTAATAAAAAATATAAAAAACTTCTTAGCAATTCAGAAACCACAGATGAACTGATCACGAAACTTGAGAAGTCGAAGCAATTAGACTCAAAACTACAAGCTGAAATCAGCAATCTAAAAAAAGGCAGTCAAAATCCCCTAAAATCAAGCATGATTCAGCCATTTCTTGCAGGAGCCGGGGTCTTAATCGTTGGATTCATTCTTGGGAGATTAGCGAGAAGAAGGAAGAGATCTAAATTTTATTGATCAGCTTGAAAAATTAATTGGAGATGACCCACTTGTTTTACTTAAATAACTACAACTAATCGGCTTCCAGCCCGTAGAGCTTACGGGCCAGAAGGTAGTGTCTACAGCTCGGAGAGGAGAAGAACCATGTTTATTTATTTTTCCTCAGCACTTTCCTCTGTCTTTTTGAATCGATCCGCCTGTTGTTGCTGGGTTTTATTGATATCTTTTTTCATCTGGTCCATTCGATCGAGGTTTTTCTTTCCGGTGAACTCCTCAACCGTATCATCCACTTTCTCGCGAGTCTCAGTCCCTTCACAGCCCCCAACGACCAAAAAGGCGAATAAAACAAGAACCGGCGTCAAGTGTTTGCACGCTTTTATTATCCAGGTCATGGTTTTTTCCTTTTTAACTGAATGAACGTTCAAAAGGTATAAAATGCTTATCCCGCACATTCGTCAGTTTCATTCATTTTCGATAACCCGGGTCACGGGTCCGCCACAACGCGTACAAACACCCTTGAGAACCAGCATGCCGGACTCGATCTTGCCGATCAGGTTGTCGATGGAAGACCCCTTTACGCAATGAACACACCAGGCATTATTCAAAATTTTGACCTGAATATCGCCGGCAAGAGCTTCCCAGATTTTTTTTGCCTTTGGTGTAAATGAACCCTCCAGGGATGGTTTATTCTTTTTAGCTCTTTTAACGTAAGCTTTTTGTTTCTTTTTTACTCTAAACCCGATTTTTTTCTTTGGTTTATCCTCGTCAGACCAAAGCAGTTTTATAGTTTCAAATACAATTCGAAATTGTTCATCGTATTTATTCTCCATGGAATCGATTTTTTTCTTTAAATCTTCATGGGTTGACAGCATTTTCCGAAGCTGTGAAAAAGCTCGCATTATTTGGATGTTAACATGAACCGCACGTTTACTCCGTAATACACTGGAGAGCATTGCCACGCCTTGCTCGGTAAAAGCCATGGGCTTATACCTTAAACCCATTTTATCACTTTTAGAGATGCCAAATTGGCATCTCCAATTTTCCAGCTCTATTTTTGTTAATTCAAACATAAAATCAGAAGGAAATCGATCAATGTTTCTTCTAACGGCTCTCTTTAGCTGGCTGGTTTCGACGTTATAAAGCTCTGCCAGGTCTCTGTCCAGCATCACTTTTACATCTCTAATGAGGTATATTTTACTTGCAATGAGTCCGACAGAAACAAGGTCTTTCATTTTAAGTGCCTTTCCTTTAGTGTCAAGGGCCGGGGGCCAGGTGTCAGAGGTCAGGGGTCAGGGGTCAGAGTATAAAGTATCTAACCCGCCACAAAGCATCGGCGGATAAAAGTGAGCTAAAATTTACCCTGTGAAATTGCGACAGCAAACGTTCAACGTATTTCACCGGGGTGAGCTAAAGTTAAAAACATCTTTCAACAACTCTAATTTTACAGCTTTCCACTTGAACCCTGCCTCCGGCTCATAGGGCCTACGGCCCGGAGGGAATCCTTTTGATCCCGCCAACCCCCATTCATAGAAAAACCCCGCCTCTCTATCTGAGAAATGGGGTCATTGTATCCATCGCACATCCTCTTTCTTTGTTTAAGGTTAAAGCGATTATCTTGTTAATTTAATGTTTTTTCGCATATTTAAACAAAAATGTCAAGGATGTTGTCAAGCATGATACATTGTGCCGGGAAAACCTTTGAAATCAACGCCCCGGTACGAT
>JAFCZV010000592.1 GCA_019314155.1 Deltaproteobacteria bacterium | reverse complement strand
CAAGGAATATGACCAATAAAAATAAATTATAAACAAATGGAAAACATAATAATTGCAGTGATGCTCCTTTTTCTCACGGGATTTGCTCCAGACAAAAACCGGACGGATGTCAGCTTGAAGTGGAAGGATAGCTCAACGCAGGTATCTGAAATTCGCTCCGAAAGCGGCAACTTGTTCAAGAAGCTAGCGCATCACGGACCGGCTATTGAAAACGAGTGGATGAGTGTTCGGATTTATTTCGACAAAAGGTGCGCACTGGATGTTTATAACAAGCAACGCCCCGGCCTGGAGCTGGCGGGTGCTTCATGGTATCCAACAGAACAGCAGCAGGCGGGCTGGGGTTCCGATCAGTATAAGGTTGGGCAGACCATTGGGCTCGGGGGCGTACGCCTGTGGGACAATGGCAAAGTCGTCCGGCTTGATCCGGTTTCCATGCGCACGGCCCGGGTGCGCAAAGAGGCTGGTTTTTCTCAGATTGAAATGTTTTCTGAGGGCATTCCGTATAAGGGTGGAACGGTGGATGTCTTGATCCGTGTTTCGGCCTTTACCGGTATTCGGGAGATGAAGGTGGAGGCGTTCGCGCTTTGCGACGATCCGGTCGAATTTGTTACCGGTATTAATTATGGGAGACCACGGAAACATTCCAAGGCGATCATTATATTGGCACCTGGGGACTTCACCCGGAAGATGTGGCGGCATCCCCGCAGACCATCGGCGCCGCCGTACTTTACAACCCCGACGACTTTGCTCAAACGGTGAAAACCGATGGCGAAATCCTGCTGGTTTCAAAGCCTGCAAAGGTCCTCTCAACATGGATTGTCAGCGCCTGTGAAAAGGAAGCCGGAGTCAATCGCCAACGGTTTGAACAACTATGTGGAGAGCTGCTTCAACAGCAAGTGAACCCCTTAAGCGATGAAGAGCGGCTTGCCTGGTGGCACGAAGCCCGTTTCGGCATGTTTATCCATTGGGGGGTATATTCGCAGTATGCCGGAATTTACAACGGACATGATCAGGCCAAAGGTGGTGCCGAATGGATTATGAACCGGTGTAAAATTCCGGTGACCGAATACAAGGAAAACGCCAAAAACTTTAATCCGGAAAACTATGATCCGGAGGCCTGGGTGAAAATGGCCAAGGATGCAGGGATGAAATATTTGATCATTACTGCGAAGCACCATGACGGATTTGCTCTTTTCGACAGTGAGGCCAGTGACTGGAACGTGGTCGATGCCACACCGTATGGCAAGGATCTCTTAAAGCCGCTGGCTGAGGCTTGTAAAAAACATGGGATCAAATTGGGATTCTACTATTCTCAAAACCAGGACTGGTGTAATCCCGGCGGATCGGCCGCACGTAGGTTATCGAAGGAAGGCTGGCCCAACCCTGAAGCCGCAAAAGTCGATGCCTACACCAAAAAACATAATGGACACTGGGATCCGGCTCAGGAAACCGCGACTTTTGACGACTATATCGACCGGGTTGCTGTTCCTCAGGTGCGGGAAATATTAAGCGATTATGGTGAAATTTCCGTTCTGTGGTGGGATACCCCGCGCGGCATGACCGATGCCGCGGCACTAAAATTACAGGAGCAACTTACACTACAACCCCATATTATCACGAACGACAGGTTGAAACGCCCGAATTTTCCCGGCGATACAAAGACTCCGGAGCAGCACATTCCTGATGTCCAAGGTTTGGAAGGGGTGAATTGGGAGGTCTGCATGACCATGAATAAAACCTGGGGATATGGATTGCGGAAAATGGATGCTGAGTGGAAATCTTCCGAAACCTTAATCCGAAACCTGGTGGACATTGTTTCAAAAGGTGGAAACTACCTGCTGAATGTCGGTCCCAAGCCGGACGGATCCTTTCCCGAAGAAAGCATTGTTCGCTTAAAGGAGATCAGCGAATGGATGACCGTTAACAGCGAGGCCGTTCACGGCACAAAGGCCGGGCCGTATCAACCCTTCTCCTGGGGGCGTTGCTCCAAAAAAGAGAATGAAGAAG
>JAFCZV010000195.1 GCA_019314155.1 Deltaproteobacteria bacterium | reverse complement strand
ATAATTTTTCATCAGATAACTCAGGGAACGGACGGTTCGTCCGCGCTTTAAATCACCGACCATAGCAATCTTTTTGCCGTCCAAACCGCCGATGTGTTGAAATGATCTTTCAAGAGTATAGATATCCAACAGCGCTTGGGTCGGATGTTGATCCGGTCCCGAACCCCCGTTTAAAATGGGAACGGGACGATCGGTTTGATTCAGGACCCAGGCGGTTTTTTCGGCAAACCCGGCTTCCGGATGCCTGGCAATAATCAAATCGACATAACTGGCAAATGTGCGAATGGTGTCTTCCGACGATTCTCCTTTGACCTCGGAACTTGTTGACGTTCCCCGACTTTCGGAAACGCTCAGTCCCAGAATATAACATGCATTTTGGAAAGATAGAAAGGTCCGCGTTGAGGGTTGAACAAAATACAGCATGGCCCGTTTATGAGGCAAAAGATGTCTTAGTTTTTCCTGGCCCATTTTTGTTTGGGCCAATAACCGGATCATGTCTGCGATCTTACACAAATAGTCCATGAACGGTCTATCAAACTGTTGGGCAAAAATAACATCAAACAATCTGCCGTTTAACTTGAAAAAATCTAATTTTTCATCGATATCTTTATTGTAGAACTCGTCCCACCCTTGGTATGTTTGACGAGTTTGTTCTACCGATCCATTCATTTTATTCACCTCAAGGGATAGGTTGGAATTAAGTGCTGTATCTGCTCTCCCTTTTTGAGCAATACAGTCGCTGCATGGAAAAAGCATGGGTCTGCTTTGCAACATCAATTTATGGCAAAAATCTGATTATGTGTCAAGTCGAAATGGCCGCCTCAACAGGGTTAACGCTTTTGATTTCGGTGCAACGAAACGCCGGCGTGTTTCTCTTGGAAACCGACTGGATGTTTGAAGGGCTTAAGCACAAGTTTCAGTCGGTTGGAAAGAGATATGCGCCGTCGTGGAGCGCTCTCTACCTGCGACTAGTCGCGTTTGAACTTGCTATAGTCCGGCCTGAGATAGCGGCTTTCATCCCCGCCGTCGATGGCCGACAGGGCCTCGACCTTCAAGGGCAGACCGAACAGTTGAATGAATCCGTGAGCATCCTGTTGATTATACACATCTTCTTCTCCGAATGATGCATAATCTTCCCGGTACAGACTGTAGGAGCTTTTTCGTCCTGCAATGATGACATTTCCCTTGTACAGCTTCAGGCGGACTGTGCCCGAAACCCTCTCCTGGGTTATTTTGACAAAGGCGTCCAGTGCCTCCCGGAGCCGCATGAACCACATGCCGTTATAGACCAATTCAGCATATTTGACCGCTACGAAATCTTTATAGTGCATCGTTGATTTGTCGAGGCAGATGCTTTCGAGGGCTTGATGGGCCCGCAGCACAATTGTTCCGGCAGGTGTTTCATATACGCCGCGGCTTTTCATCCCAACCAATCTGTTTTCAACCATATCCACCCGCCCGACACCGTGAGCCCCGGCTATTTTGTTCAAGCGGGTAAACAGTCCCACCGCTGTCAGGATTTCGCCGTTCAAGCTGACCGGGTTTCCCTTTTCGAAGCCGATATCGATATAACCGGGCTTGTCCGGTGCATCCTCTGGACTGACGGTCAATCTGTACATCTCCTTTTCCGGTTCATTCCAGGGATTTTCAAGGAGTCCGCCTTCATGGGACAGATGAAAAATATTCCGATCCCGGCTGTAAATATCCTTTTCCGTCGTGGACAGCGGAATATTGTATTTGGCGGCGTACTTTATAGCGTCCTCACGACTGCGAATATCCCACTCGCGCCATGGCGCAATGACTTTGAGCTTAGGATTTAGCGCCATCACTGTGAGTTCAAAACGAACCTGATCATTGCCCTTGCCGGTGCAGCCGTGCGAAACCGCATCCGCACCTTCGGCCTCGGCAATTTCAACCAGCGTTTTCCCCATCAGCGGTCGAGCAATGGAGGTCCCCAATAGATATTCACGTTCATAGACCGCGCCGGCCTGCAGAGTGGGGAAGACATACTCTTTGAGAAATTGTTCACGCAGGTCCCGCACAATCAGCTTGCTGGCGCCTGAGGCCAGGGCCTTTTCTTCGAGACCCTCAAGTTCTTCTTCCTGCCCCAGGTCTGCCGTAAAACAGATCACTTCACATCCATGATAATTATTTTTTAGCCAAGGAACAATTATCGACGTGTCCAGCCCGCCGCTGTAGGCGAGGACGACCTTGTTTACCCCATCTTTTACCATTTTTAATCTCCTTTCAAAAAACAAAAACCCCGACTTTTGCCGGGGTTTTTGTTTTTTCACTGAATTTTATGTTACAAGGTCAGATTCAACGCATAAAACACCCGAACGACTGTCGGATACGGCGACGTCGGTTGCGGATACGGATGCGTATGTTGGATGAATCTAAAACCATAGTGTATAACTTTCCGAGTTTTGTACTGGACGTATGGCAAAAAACCGCTTGTCTGTCAAGTTTAAAATGGTTTTTATGCGGGGCAAAAAAATAAACCCTTGCTTGCGGGCTTTTTCGAATGCTACATCTCAAATGAAAAAAGAAGATTGGAGATGCGAAAATTATTTCTTTTAAAAATGTGAACGGTTAAACCGGCATATGGTCTTGCAAACAATTCAAACCACTCAACTCGACATTCCGCCAGGAATGATTCATCTCGGCATCGGTCAACCCGATCCGTTACTGCTGCCGCTGGCATTGATGAAAAATGCCGCCGAACATCGCCTGGGCCATGACGACGGATCCCTTCTGGCATACGGTGCGGAATCGGGAGACGGTTATTTTCGACTCGCCCTGGCCCGGTTTCTGACTGAACACTATCATAAACCGGTTGATGCCGACGATCTCTTTGTCACCGCCGGAGCCTCCCAGGGACTCGATTTGATCTGCACCCTTTTCACCAAACCCGGTGATACCATTTTTGTGGAAGAGCCGAGCTATTTTTTGGCCCTCAACATCTTTAGAGACCATGGACTGAACATCATCGGCCTACCCATGGACGAAGGGGGTTTGATGGTCGAGACGTTGGAAGAACGTCTGACACAACACAACCCGGCGTTCCTTTATATCATCCCAACGTTTCACAACCCGTCCAGTATCACCCTTTCCACTACCCGCCGAGAACGGCTGGTTCAGCTGAGCCAAGAGCATAATCTATTAATTGTTGCCGATGAGGTGTATCATTTGCTGGCCTATGACACTGTCCCTCCGCAACCGCTGGCCAACTACACCGATACGGGGACGATCCTTTCAATCGGGTCATTTTCTAAAATCCTTGCCCCTGGCTTACGACTGGGCTGGATTCAGGCGAATCAAGCTTTGCTCCAGCGGCTGGTCAAAAGTGGCTTGCTCGAAAGCGGGGGCGGATTGAACCCCTTTATTTCCAAACTGGTTCAAAGTGCCCTGGAGCTGGGGCTGCAACTCGACCATCTGGTCAATCTGAAAACGGTGTATGGTCAACGGATGGTCTTTTTAAGCGCCGCTTTGCGGCGGCATCTTGGAAATTTTATCAGTTTCAGCGAGCCGAGCGGCGGTTTTTTCATCTGGCTGCGTCTGCCCGAACAGATAGATGCTGAAACACTTCTATCAGAAGCCCGTCAGCATAATGTTGGTTTTCAACCGGGCGTAAGATTTTCAAGCCAACAGAGTCTCAAGAATTATATCCGCTTGTGCTTTTCCTTTTATGACACACCGGAATTAGAAACCGCTGCCGGTCGTCTGGCTGATGTTCTCAGAAACCATCGATGATTCAGTTACCAATGTTATTAAAAGCCACTCGGCAATGAGTGAATTCCCTGAAGCGGCATCACACCCTATTTGTTATGAAACAAAACTACAAAGGCATAATATTTGACATTAACGGCGTTCTTGAATTTCAGGGCCGGGTTTATCCGGGCGCCGTGGAGCTCATTAATTTTTTGCGGCAAAAAGGGATCGTCGTCAGAATATTGACCAACAGCACCTTGAAAAGCAGAAAATATTGTACCGAACAACTGAATCAGATGGGTTTTCATGTTCGTGAAACTGAGGTGATTACCGCCGCATATGCAACGGCTAAATACCTTGAAACCTTAACTCCGCGATCATGTTGGATAATGCTGAAAAGAACCGGATTGGAAGAATTCAAACACTTTTGTCATGATGTTGAGGATCCGGAGTATATTGTCCTGGGAGATTATCGCGATGGGTTCAACTTTCATAACATGAATAAGGCGCTAAAACTCCTGCAAAGGGGTTCGAAATTCATCGTAATGATATCGCAAATCGTTGATAACTGTATGGGAGAGGTGGAACTTACAGTAGGTGCCTATGGGAAAATGCTGGAGGAAGCCGCAAATGTAAAAGCAACGTATATCGGGAAGCCCAACAAACTCATTTTTGAAATGACCCTCAAGACAATGGATGTGGAAAGAAATGCGGTATTAATGGTGGGTGATCGGGTTTCCAGTGATATACAGGGCGCAAGAAATGCCAGGATAAATTCGGTTCTGGTAAAAACAGGTGAATTTAAAGAAAGCGATTTAGCCGGTGATGTTCAACCGGATTATATTTTCGATTCTATTAGTGAAATTAAGCAATTGTTCTAAGTTGAACCGGTCCGGGATCTGATGTTTATTGCCGTAATTCATTTTAAACATTGACGCATAGACAGCCGCCGGTTATATTTTTATATGGAAAAAGTAACTCCCTGATTTTGAAAACGATTGGGGTTAACGTTATTATTCTGTTTTCATGGGAATACAAGATTGCATATTAATAGAACCCTAAAGGTAATTGGCAATGGAATATATTGAACCGCCGCCGGCTCCAAAGCCCGAAGAGAAAAAACCCAAGGAAAAG
>JAFCZV010000194.1 GCA_019314155.1 Deltaproteobacteria bacterium | reverse complement strand
AGGATTTTTTTGAAATACTCTGAGCCTGATGGTTAAAGCCTGGATGGAACGCGCCGAGAAATCGGCCAACTGACAGTATGCAAGAAACTGGCTGCAATACCGACGGAGCATGATGCCACCTCCTTGTCGCGCCATAGCTTTTCAGCGAAGGCGGACCATTGATCATGCTCCATCATTAAACACCCATTAATAAAAGGCAAATTGCGCTAACTGCGGGGTTTGTGGGTTAGCTGTATAAATATAAATCATAAAGGAGGTAAATATCATGGCGAATAAAAAACAAAAACTCACTGACAATGCCGGTGCCCCTGTTGCCGACAACCAGAACGTACTTACTGCCGGTCCACGTGGCCCGATGTTGCTTCAAGATGTTTGGTTTCTTGAAAAACTGGCCAGCTTTGACCGGGAAGTAATTCCCGAACGTCGTATGCACGCCAAGGGGTCCGGAGCCTTCGGAACCTTTACTGCAACTCAAGATATAACCCAATACACCAAGGCGAAACTATTTTCCGAAATTGGAAAGAAAACAGAGATTTTTGTTCGTTTCTCCACTGTTGCCGGTGAACGAGGAGCAGCCGACGCAGAGCGGGATATACGTGGCTTCGCTATGAAGTATTATACTGAAGAGGGGAATTGGGACTTGGTCGGCAATAATACTCCGGTTTTCTTCCTGAAAGATCCCTTAAAATTTCCTGACCTGAATCACGCGGTTAAGCGTGATCCTCGGACTAATATGCGTAGCGCAAAAAACAATTGGGATTTTTGGACGAATCTCCCCGAGGCACTGCACCAGGTTACCATAACTATGAGTGACCGGGGAATTCCTCTATCCTACAGGCACATGAACGGTTACGGAAGCCACACCTTCGGGCTGATCAATGCAGAAGGTGAGCGTCACTGGGTTAAGTTTCATTTCAAAACTCAACAAGGGATCAAGTGCCTTACTGATGCTGAGGCCGAAGCACTTGTCGGCAAAGATCGAGAAAGCCACCAACGTGATCTCTACGAAAGCATTGAGAAAGGAGACTTTCCAAGCTGGAAGATGCAGATCCAAATCATGACTGAAAAAGAAGCTGCTAATTGTTCATTCAACCCCTTTGATCTGACCAAGGTCTGGCCGCACAGCGATTACCCGATGATTGACGCAGGAGTTCTCGAACTTAACCGCAATCCTGAAAATTATTTCGCAGATGTTGAGCAAGCCGCCTTCAATCCGGCCAATATTGTTCCCGGCATCGGTTTCTCTCCCGACAAGATGCTACAGGGAAGACTTTTCTCCTACGGTGATGCTCAGCGTTACCGGCTTGGCGTCAACCACCACCTGATCCCTGTCAACAAACAGCGGTGCCCTTTCCACAGTTTCCATCGTGATGGCGCTATGCGGGTTGATGGTAATCACGGCAGCACCTTAGGCTACGAGCCTAACAGTTACGGAGAGTGGCAGGAACAGCGCGATTTCTCCGAAGCTCCGGTGGATCTTGAAGGGGTTGCCGACCATTGGAATCATCGAGAAGATAATGATGATTATTACAGTCAAGCCGGCAATTTGTTCAGATTGATGAATACCGAACAACAAAAGGTTCTCTTTGAGAACACCGCCCGTGCCATGGGTGATGCCCCGAGGGATATCAAAGCCAGGCATATCGGTAACTGTATGAAGGCCGATCCTGCCTATGGCCAAGGAGTAGCGGAATCAATGAACATCTCTTTGGATGAAATTTAAAAATAGAGCACCATCAGCTAAAAAA
The DNA here is from genome assembly GCA_019314155.1 of Deltaproteobacteria bacterium. Lineage (GTDB taxonomy): Bacteria > Desulfobacterota > Desulfobacteria > Desulfobacterales > UBA11574 > JAAXQD01. The sequence goes on along the minus strand of JAFCZV010000194.1, from coordinate 7,697 downwards.
ATCACTGGAGGTGACGTGAAAATGCTGACGCGTTTCCACGTCACCTCAGTTCCACGTTATATTCTGAAATGTATTTAAAGAGCAAAATGAAGACAAGACAAAGAATACGAAAAGGTCTTATTTTATTCTCTTTCTTTTTATTTCCGGCAATTTTCTACTATCTGTCCCCAGTGCTCATTATTCAGGCAAGTTCAAAAGGCATTATCAACGGTAGTTTTGTTCTTTTTATTCTTATGTTTATTAGCTCTCTTTTCTTGGGCAGAGGCTATTGCGGCTGGGTTTGTCCAGGTGCTGGTTGCCAGGAGGCCATCTTTCTTGCAAGGGATAAAAAAGTTACGAGAGGTGATTACATTAAATGGCTTATCTGGGCACCCTGGCTTGTCTCAATTATCCTGCTGGCGATCAGGTCTGGGGGATATAATAAAATAGATTTTTTCTATATGACGACATACGGCCTTTCAGTCGGTGACATCCAGAGTCTTATTTCCTACTTTTTTGTTCTTCTTCTACTCATCGTCTTGCCGGCATTTGTTGTTGGTAAAAGATCATTTTGTCACCATTTGTGTTGGATGGCTCCTTTTATGATTGTAGGTAGGAAATTTAGAAACTATTTTCAATTGACTTCTTTGCAGTTAAAGTCAAACCCTGAAGTATGCAAACAATGTCACACCTGCACTGAACACTGTCCAATGAGCCTTCCAGTTGAGAACATGGTTAATCACGAAAACATGGAAAATACAGAATGTATTCTCTGCGGCACTTGTGTTGATGGGTGCAAGCAGGGAGCGATAAAATATGAGTGGGGAAAAGGAATTGGGTTAAAGCTTGGATTGTGAATAAAGGGATAGCAGTCCACGAAAATTAAGACTTGACTTTCGGTCTATATTTAGTACTATATGAGGACTGGAGGCAATAAAAATGAATATTACAAGTGACATAAAGTCTGTTACATATCTTAAGTCAAAGGCAGCCGATTTGCTTAATCAAATCAACGAAACCCATAGGCCTGTCATAATAACACAGAATGGAGAACCAAGAGCTGTGCTTCAAGATCCAAAAAGTTATGAAAATATGCGTAATGCAATCGGTATATTGAAGCTGGTTTCACAGGGTGAATCCGACATTAAAAATGGTAAGGCCAAGTCACAGGAGGATGTATTCAAAGATATTGAAAACTCACTGAAAGAAAAACTTAAATGAGTGACAACTTCAAAGTTGAATGGGCTGGTGTTGCAGAAAATGATTTAAAGGGAATTATCGAATATATTGCAGAAGACAGCCCAGGCAATGCATTTAAAATACTAAAAAAGATCAAACAAAAAGCATATAGTCTCTACACCCTCCCTGAACGAGGCCGCATAGTACCAGAGCTTCAAGATCAAGGCATCTTGATATATCGTGAATTAATTATACCTCCCTGGAGAATTATATACAGAATATCAGAAATGAAAATTTATGTTTTATCTGTTTTGGATGCGCGGCAGAACGTTGAAGATATCCTTCTGAAAAGATTGATTTCCATGAATGGGGGTCGGGCCGCAGGAACATGCAAAAAATTTTGACAAAGGATATGAGGCCTTACCCAGGAACAGGTGGCAATTAAATTACGTACCAAGAAATCCGCCATCTCCCGGATTGAAAATCATGCTGAAGACATCCGCCTTTCCACGTTGGTAAATTATGCTCACGCTGTAGGTAAACACCTCCATCTCGAAGTTGCCTAAGAGCAGCGAACAAGGGCATTTAGATGGACAGGGAAAAGTCGGCATGTTTTATACTTTGTAACTACTCAGGTATTTAGGTTGAAGACTGAAGGCTGAAGTATACCAATCATCTCGCAACGCTCGAATTAAACAATTCAAGACCTTCTCTGTTTCGACAATCTTTGCTTCAAGCAGAGATGAATCCTGGTTCCTGATAATGCCTTAAATACAGCGGGTTTGTAGATGCGCCGCCGCCTATTCGCATATCACCTTGTGGCACCAGAGATTGGTCCATATAAAACATTGAAATCATAAAGTATTTGTGTTAAAGGGATAAGGATCTTCTTTGGCCTACAAAATTGATCTCATCAAAAACTGACCTGAATTCCTCACATGCGAAGATCTCCTGTAGGACACAAAAATTTTATTAACTCCGACTAACCACTTCATGCACCAGATGGGTGATGATATCGTTCGTCATATAAAACTTGACATGTACATACATTTGTGCATATTATAGGTTGCCATGTTTGAATGGGATGAATCAAAGGCTATAGACAATAAGTCCAAGCACGGAATCTCGTTCGCCGATACATTCGCGGTTTTTGAAGATCCAAATGCCGTGACCATTGAGGATTTTCGGAAAGACGAACAACGCTATATTACCATTGGAATGGACGCCTTTGGCCGCATACTGGTGGCGGTATACACATGGCGAGAGGAAAACATTCGAATAATTTCCGCACGAAAGGCAATACGTTACGAGGTGAGACAATATGAAGGCGAAATATGATTTTAGTAAAGGCAAACGGGGTGCTGTGCTTCCATCCTCTGGGAAGAAAGTCCGGATCACCATTCGACTTGATCGTGACATTATCGACTGGTTCCGTTCAAAGGTGGAGGAACAAGGCGGGGGCAGCTACCAGACTATGCTCAATGACGCCCTCAGAAAACACATGGAACGCCAGGATCAACCCCTTGAAGAAATCCTTCGCCGTGTCGTCAGAGAAGAGTTGCACGCTGCTCAATAGTGAGAATGGCAAACCTGTCGTTTGAGAGGGACCGGGAAAAGCCGGGGCATTTTTCAAAGATTTTTACTGACGGTGCTTTCGATACAATCATGGGGGTCAGGCCACGCTAAGTATCAGGATTTTTTTGAAATACTCTGAGCCTGATGGTTAAAGCCTGGATGGAACGCGCCGAGAAATCGGCCAACTGACAGTATGCAAGAAACTGGCTGCAATACCGACGGAGCATGATACCACCTCCTTGTCGCGCCATAGCTTTTCAGCGAAGGCGGACCATTGATCATGCTCCATCATTAAACACCCATTAATAAAAGGCAAATTGCGCTAACTGCGGGGTTTGTTGGTTATCTTTCAAAACTTTCTTGCAATACACAGTTTTTTTGATATAATGTGTATAAAATGCTTGAGGAGGTTCCGAAATGAAACGTACGAATATTGTGCTTGATGATAAACTCGTAAAAGACTGCATGAATGCTACAGGCATTAAAACCCAGAGAGCTTTGATTGATCATGCCTTGCGAGAACTTCTTAGACAAGAAGCTCAAGCTGAGATTCTTAAACTCAAAGGCAATGTTGACTGGAAGGGAAATCTTGATGAATGGCGTCGCGGGCGTAAATTATGATGGTATTAGTCGATACTACTGTTTGGATCGACTTTTTTGCTGCACGATCTTTAGGTCACGTTGTCGCTTTAGAGAACTTAATAAGAGATCGTGAAGACATATGCACCTGCGGTATTGTTCTAACTGAGGTACTCCAAGGAATTAGGAAGGATTCAGAGTTCAAAAAAACGAGAGACCTTTTCAACAACTTACTCTTCTTGCCGATGCCCTATCCTGTCTTTTTGAATGCTGCTGGAATTTACAGGGGCCTGCGTCGTAAAGGTATCACCATTCGAAAATCTGTGGACTGCATGATCGCTTCAGTTGCTATAGAAAACGACATACTACTCCTTCACAATGATAAGGACTTTGAGGCCATAGAGAAACACTGTGGCCTCAAGTGTCATAAATAATAATAAAAGATAACCTATAAGGATTGACACGACGCGAAGGTATACGACGACCATCAGTGGCAAGACTTTCGAGGTGAGCCGGGACATAATCGTTTGGGACAAAATTGAACATGACTACTCCTTCGCCAATACCATGATCATGCGGCTTCTTGGAAAGGATGGGGCGACGCTTTTCGAGAGGGAGTATTACTCCACGGGCGGAGGCTTCTTCCAGTGGAAAGGGAATCCAGCACCGGCTCGAGGCAAGCCGTTGCGTCCCTTCGGCAGCATGGCGGAATTCAAGAGATTAGCTCAAGAAAGCAATAAGAGCCTACATGAGATAATTCTCGAGAACGAGAAGGCCATCATGAACGTAAGGGAAGAGGAAGTCCTCGCACATCTCGACTTGGTGCTCAAGACCATGGAGGATGGCGTGACAGAGGGCCTCGCTGAAGAGGGTCTTCTCCCTGCGCCGTTCGAGTTCTATCGGAAAGCAAAAAGGATCTACGAGTGTTCCAAGAACGCTAACGTCGCTGACGGATTCATGCAACAAATAAGCAGCTACGCTTTGGCCGGTTCAGAAGGCAACGCCGCCGGGCGCTTGGGGATCACCGCTCCCACCTTGGGTTCTGCAGGAACCATGCCGGCGCTTGTATATGTGATGAAACATCATCTGAAGCTTTCCCAGGACGCCATGCGTAAGGGGCTCTTGGCGGCGGGGCGGGTTGGGTTCATATGCAAGAACAATGCGAGCGTCGCCGGCGCGGAAGTGGGCTGCCAAGGTGAGATCGGTGTAGCCTCGTCTATGGCCGCCGCGATGATTTCCTATGCGACTGGGGCATCGCTCGAGGTAACCGAGCTTGCAGCGACCATCGCCCTCGAGCATCACCTGGGCATGTCCTGCGATCCCGTGGGCGGCCTCGTGCTAATCCCATGCATCGAAAGGAACGCCTTTGGAGCGATCAAGGCCTATAACGCCTATCTTCTCGCTACAAGCGAGATCGCGTCACAGCATTGGGAGGACCTGGATCGGGTCATAATGGCTATGCATGAAACAGGCATCGCCATGCCAACCATGTTCAAGGAGATGGGAACAGGTGGCTTGGGCGTTACCATGGTCGATTGCTGATCCACGCGGCCCAAAGGCATGCAGGCGGACCCAGCACCAGTTATAGTGTGAGATGGGGTCACTCTTGATTATTGATTGTACGAGGTCGAAAGACCGTTATCTGAATGGTGTCAAATCTTGAATAGTTAATTAAAACAATTTAAATAATATTTTCGGTAAGTTGAAATAGATTTTATGCTTTAACTTGTGATGAAAGAATCCATAGAGTGCCCAACAATCTGTGCATAAGCGCACAATTTCTTGTGCAGCTTTAAATATTTTGCGTTAAAATTATCAAACATGCATGTCCAAACAGGGTTAAAGGTTGGATTGTAAATAAAGGGATATAACGCTTCTAAATAATTAACATTCGTGCCAGATAAAAGAAAAGAAACCTTCTATTTTAGCAGCATCCGGGAAACCATGTCATTTTTGCCGACCTTTTTTTGCACAGAAAATTGTGTATACTGCACAAAAAAATGTGCACCAAAGCCCCCTTATTTTTTCAACCTTTAATAATATCAGCAAGTTGGTTTCTGGTACGCTTGTTGCGTTTTAATTAGAATCTTATCTAATTACAAGATCGGGGCTATCGCCGTTCCCCTATTTTCGCTTTTTGGAACAGATGCTCTGGCGTATCGCTTATCGAACAGCGAGGCCAAAGGAATTGTCACCGATTCGGCAAACTTGCCGAAGATTATGGAAATATGGGACAACCTGCCGCATCTGAAAACCGTCCTGGTGACCGGTGGACCAACACCTGAAAACGTGCTCGATTTTTGGGAAGCAGTCGAAAAAGGATCCCCTGATTTTCAAGCCATAAAAACCAGGGCGGATGATCCGGCCCTCATCATTTACACCTCCGGCACCACCGGCCCCCCTAAAGGCGCCCTGCATGCCCATCGCACCCTGCTGGGGCACTTGCCTGGGGTCGAGTTTCCCCACAATTTTTTTCCGAAAAAAGATGACTTTTTCTGGACGCCCGCAGACTGGGCATGGATTGGGCCGGCAGAAATCGAAGATTGTCTGATGAGACATCCGTCCGTGGCCATGGCAGCTGTGGTGGGAAGCCCGGATAAAATACGAACCGAAATTGTGAAAGCCTTTATCGTGCTTAAACCCGATGTAAAGCTCGATCCGGGGATCGACGTAGAAATCAAAGATTTTGTCAAAGTTCGCCTTGCTGCCCACGAGTATCCCCGGGAAATTGAATTTGTCGATGAACTTCCCATGACCGCCACAGGAAAGATTATGCGAAAGGAACTGAAAAAGCTGGAGATAGAAAGAAAGTCAAAAGCGTAATGAATTGATTTGGCATTTTTTTTGTTGACGCCCCATTGAAAAAATTGAAGACTATCTGAATAATATTTTTAATTTTAAGTGGTTTAAAGGAAATACGCTATGGCCAAGCGATTATGGATACCTTCGGAAGAAAGAATCAAAAACACTAACCTGTATCGATTCATGAATATCATCAATGAAACGTACAGCCAAAATTTCAGTGAATATGAGCCCTTTTATCAATGGTCGATTGAAAACATTACCGATTTCTGGGCGTGCTTGTGGGAATTCGCAAAAATAAAATCTTCAACGCCCTATGATCAAGTGGTTGACGATCTCGGCAAAATGCCGGGCGCCAAGTGGTTTTCAGGTGCCAGGCTCAACTTTGCCGAAAATCTTCTGCGATACAAGGACGATCACACGGCGCTGATCTTCAAGGGAGAAGATCGGGTTGACAAGAGGATGACCTATGCAGAGCTTTACGACGAAGTGGCCTCCGTTGCACGGTCTTTAAGGCAAGCAGGGGTTCAGACCGGTGATCGGGTGGTGGGCTTTATGCCGAATATGCCTGAAACAGTTATTGCCATGCTGGCGGCCACAAGCATGGGTGCGACATGGTCTTCCTGCTCCCCTGATTTCGGTATCAAAGGGGTTCTGGATCGATTCGGACAGATCAAGCCTAAAGTACTCTTCACCGCAGACGGTTACTTTTTCAAAGGAAAAAGGATTGACAGCCTTGAACGTATTTCAAGTATCCTGAAAGAACTTCCATCCATTGAAAAGGTGGTCGTCGTGTCTTACACCGTGAAGGATCCGGATGTCGGCAGCATATCGAACGCGGTCCTTTATGATGATTTCAAATCACCGGAACCCCCACCGGCAATTTAATTTGAGCAACTGCCCTTTGACCATCCCCTCTACATCATGTACTCCTCGGGCACCACCGGTCTTCCAAAATGTATGGTTCAAAGCGCCGGAGGTATTCTTGTCCACCATCTCAAGGAACTTATGCTTCACACAGATCTTAAAAGAGGGGATACCATATTTTACTTTACCACCTGCGGATGGATGATGTGGAACTGGCTTGTTAGTTCTCTGGCTGTTGGTGCCACTCTGGTTCTTTTTGATGGAAATCCCTTTCACCCGGATCCGGGCGCACTCTGGAAGATGGCCCAGGAAGAAAAAATTACCATATTCGGAACCAGTGCGGGATACATTGCAGCCCTGCAAAACGCCGGTGTGAAGCCCGGAAAGACCTTCGATCTATCTCCCCTCAAGGCCGTGCTTTCAACCGGGTCCCCTCTGTCCATTGAAGGTTTCGAGTATATTTACAGGGAGGTTAAGGCGGATCTGCAGCTGGCATCCATTGCCGGAGGTACGGATCTCAACGGTTGCTTTGCCCTTGGGAATCCAATGGGGCCGGTTTATGCCGGTGAACTTCAGAGCAGGGGACTGGCCATGAAAGTTTTAGCTTTTGACGAAAACGGAAAATCGGTGATTAACCAGCAGGGTGAACTGGTCTGTGCCGCTCCTTTTCCGTCCATGCCGATCTATTTCTGGAATGATCCGGACACTAAAAAATA
>JAFCZV010000193.1 GCA_019314155.1 Deltaproteobacteria bacterium | reverse complement strand
ATGTGAACTGGCAAACGGACCCACCACCCCGGCTGCAGATGAAATCCTCTATGATAACGGAGTCATCGTTCTTCCCGATTTTCTGGCCAATGCCGGCGGAGTTACCGTATCATATTTTGAGCAGGTGCAAAACACCTACAATTTTTACTGGGAGTTAGAAGAAGTCCACAGGAGACTCGATGAAAAGATGACCAGCGCTTTCACCGACGTATACGAAATGCACCTAAAGGAAAAAATCAACATGCGCCGGGCCGCCTATCTTGTATCGGTTGCCAGAGTGGCCGAGGCGTGCAGGCTAAGAGGATGGGCATAGAAGAGGTTTATTATTAACGGGCGAAAAGAGATGGATCTGGTCAAAACCTACCGATTGTTCGGTAAATTGATGCGTTATCCCCATCTTCTCGATTCAACGCGAGAAATCTTTCTGTCGGCACTGACGGAAAGAAACATCGTAACCGAGGAGAAGATCAGAGAGGAAGCTTCGGCGAAAATTCGCGCCAATGGACAAGATCCGGACGGGGAAAGTCTCCGGGAATATATGGGCGCGATTATCGATCTTTATTTCGCCAATTCATTCAGCAAATCGGAAATAGAGAACCATATCAACCTGGCCAGAAAGCAGGACCGATTCAAACATCTTAACAGAGTTATCCATAAGGAAGGGGCGACCTCCAGAAAAATCAAGCAGGCCCTCAAGGAATTTTGTGAGATTCCCATGGGCAGACTCCATATTTCCCCAAACGAGGCTGAAGCTGCCAGAGTCGCGCTCATCAACCACTTCATTTCCAATCAATTGCCGTTTATCGGCATCGCCAAAAATTACATCACCATCCGGGACATCGAAGAACTGGTGGACAATATATACTGGAGCCGCCGCCGGCCCGGAAAAGTCGGCGGCAAGTCTGCCGGCATGTTTCTGGCCTATAAAATCCTCGTGCCGAAGCTTACGCCGGGGGACTCTGAAATAGACCGTTACGTCAGAATTCCTGAATCTTATTATTTCAGCTCCGGCGTCTTTTCCGATTTTCTCGACTACAATAATCTTGAACGGTTTCAAAGTCAAAAATATAAGACCCGGGAAAAAATCGAAGAGGAGTATAGAAATATTGCCGAGCTGTTCAAAAAATCGACTTTCCCGCCGGACGTTGTCGAGGATTTCCGAAATTTCTTGATAAAGGTGGGAGAACATCCTCTGATCCTCAGATCCTCCAGCCTTCTGGAAGATAATTTCGGTCAGGCCTTTTCCGGCAAATATGACTCTTTTTTTGTGGCCAACCAGGGAGACCTGGAAAAGCGTCTCAATGAATTTATGTGGGGGCTCAAACAGGTCCATATGAGCACTTTCGGCCCCGGTCCGATTCTGTATCGCCGAGATCATAACCTTCTCGATTTTGATGAAAGAATGAGTGTGCTAGTACAAAAGGTCGTGGGTCGACGATTTGGTGACTATTTTTTTCCGTTTACCGCCGGCGTCGGTTTTTCCTACAGTTCCTATGCCTGGACACCTCGTATAAAAAAAGAAGATGGGCTTGTCCGGATGGTTTTCGGCCTTGGAACACGCGCTGTGGATCGAATCGGCCTGGACTATCCTCGAATGGTCCATCTGAGTCATCCCATGCTCCGACCTGAAGTGGGGGTGGAACAGATTGTAAAATATTCCCAAAAGATTGCGGACGTGCTCAATCTTAAAACCGGCAGACTCGAATCGGTCCCATATACAACTTTTTTGAAGGAACCACCCCATCCGGATCTCCACTTGGCTTTAGCAGTCAACCAGGACGGTCACCTTTCTCCGCCCATGTTCAAGGGACAGCCGATCAGCCATGAAAGGACCTGTCTTACCTTCGAAAATCTTCTTTCCAAAACGGTTTTCAGCCGCCTAATAAAAAATATTCTCCGACAGCTCCAGGAAGCTTACGGACGGCCTGTGGATATAGAATTCGCTTGGGATGATGAGCACTTATACCTTCTCCAGTGCCGTTCCCTGGCCGTCAGTGAGAACATCGGACAGGTCCAGCTGCCGAAAGATCTCGATGAGAAACAAATCATCTTCACCAACAACCAGGTGGTTTCAAGCAGTATCATACCGGGCATAGAATATATTGTTTATGTGTGCCCGCAGGCCTACGGCAAACTTGCCACTTACGACGAAAAGTTTGAAATCGGCCGCGTCATCAGCGGTCTCAACAGGCGCCTTCAGGATAAACGGTATGTGCTTTTCGGACCCGGACGATGGGGGAGCAATGACATCAATCTCGGTGTCCGGGTCGGTTATGAGGATATCAACCATACGTTAATCTTAGGGGAAGTTGCATTTGCAAAAGAAGGATATACACCGGAAGTATCCTTTGGAACGCACTTTTTTAACGATCTTGTGGAAGCTCAAATCGCACCGGTTGCCATTTTCCCTGATCAAGGCGATACAATATTCAAAGAAGAATTCTTTATGGGAGCACCCAACCAGCTATCTTCAATAGCTTCGGAGTTTGATGCACATCAAGCAGTTGTACACGTCGTCCATGTCCCGTCCTCCACTGAAGGCAGGTTTCTGCAAGTTTATCAGAACAATGAAACGCAAGAGGGAATCGGTTTTCTTGGAAAGTAAGATTAAAGACATCTATCACGCCTGCTCAAAAAACTGTACGTGTTCAGGGGGTGCACTCCCCCGCTTCACTCCGGTGTCTACGTGTCTTGTTATTTCAATGATTTAGCAGCGGGGGCATTCCTGCCCCCTCCGCGTTCTCCCGCGAAAAGCATGCGGGAGCCGCGGTCTCCCCCACCGCTAAATCATTGAAATAACGAAGCCACTTCGCCAATATCGTTACTCGGGGAAGTGCACCCCCTGAACACGTACAAAAACTCGATTTGCGAAACAATGCCGAGCTTTCGCGTTTTGCCATCCAGAACCGACTTGTTGAAGCATGATAGAAAGCGCAGCATTCTTGCCTGTAAGAAAAATCCTGACAATAAAATACAAACTTACCTGATTGACAGCTTGCTTTTCTCCTGATATGCGTAATATAGGCTACAATATATTTGTCCTGAACATCCAGTTGATCCTGCTTGCCCAGTTGAATTTATTTTTTTACTCAACCTGAGTCAAAAAACTTGCCCGGAGGGAACTAAATTCATCAGTTAAGGTGATTTATGCAACCCTTTGAAACAAGCAACCATAACCCATTCAATTAACCATTAACAATCAAAAAAAGGAGGAGAAAATATAATAATTCTATTAAATCAGGCAATTATCCTTTTTTTTAACCATGAATAATTTAAAAGGAGAAGGAACAAAAAAATGAAAAGATTCTTTTTTGCACTGTGTGTTCTAATTTTGTGTATGGTGATGGTAGTTCCGTCAGCCATGGCTAAAGCCAAAAAAATCCGTTTTTCACATGTCGTATCAGTTAACACCCCTAAGGGATGGGCGGCCAATGAGTTTGCCAATCGGGTTAATATAGCTCTGAAAGGGAAATATGTGGTTACCGTTTTCCCCAATGCCCAGCTTTACGGTGATAATCAGGCCATTGAAGCTCTATCTGCCGGATTCATTGAGATGGCTGCGCCTTCATCCGCAAAGTTTGTCGGGTCAATACCCGCCCTGCAGCTTTTTGATATGCCGTTTCTCTTTCCAAAAATTGAAACGGTCCATAAAGTTGTCGACGGGAAAATCGGCGATGAGATTCGAGCAATGTTCATTAAACGAGGGTTGGGCATTAAACTTATGACCTTTTGGGATAACGCTTTCAAACAATTCAGCAGTAATGTTCGACCTTTGATCAAACCGGCTGACTTTAAAGGTGTTAAATTTAGAATTATGAGTTCAGACGTTCTTGAAGCTCAGATGGCCGGACTCGGCGGCGTGGGGCTCAAGCTTCCCTTTGCTGAAGTGTATAATGCTCTTGAGCAAGGAGTTGTGGACGGTCAGGAAAACACCGCCTCCAACATTTATACCAAAAAATTCCATGAAGTTCAAAAATATTTGACCTTTTCAAATCATGGCTACCTTGGTTATGCGGTGATTATGAATCAGAAATTCTGGGATAAGCTTCCTGCCGATGTGCAAAAGACCATATCCACGATATTAATGGAGGTTACTGTTTTAGAACGCCAGAAAGCCATCGAGCTGGATAAAGAACAAGGCACCTTGATCAGGAGTTACGCCAAAAAGAGCAAAAGGCTTAAAATCTATGACCTTGATCCGGCACAAACGGCGGAGCTGCAAAAGGCCATGAAGCCTGTTCACGATAAGTTTTCCGAGGTTGTCCCTACCAAATGGATTAAAGAGATCAAAATGATGAAATAATTAATTCTATTCAAACGCCCCGGGTGAACTCTGCTCCCCGGGGCGATAAAAACGTAAGTTCTCAATAAGATGTGGCAAGATGGTTTCTTGAAAAGTTAACATAAGGATAAACTATCATGCAAAAGGTTATCCGAATCTGGGACAAAACAGAAGAAGTCCTGGTGGTCATCTTAATAGGTATTGCTTCGTATTTGACCTTTCAGGAAGTGATTTTAAGATATGTCTTTAATACCGGATGGAGCGGATCCTATGAAATCACAGTCATGTCGCTTATATGGTGTACCTTTATCGGGGCCAGCCTGGGCATCAAGGAAAATATCCATATCGGCGTTGATGTTCTGGTAGTGAAGTTTGGCCCCAAAACCCAGCGTATCATAATTATTGTTTCCATTGCTTTATGTTTCCTTTTCGGAATCATAGTGGCTGTAAAAGGCTTTGAATTCGCAAATTTCATCAGCCGCAGCCACCTTCTGTCTCGTGATTTGCGCATTCCAATGGAGATAGGTTATCTGGCAATACCTGTAGGAGGAGTTTTGGTCTGCCTTCGTTTCATCGAGCGCCTG
>JAFCZV010000192.1 GCA_019314155.1 Deltaproteobacteria bacterium | reverse complement strand
TTGATTAACGCTTTTGCGGCAATGAATTTAATGCTTCCTCGAGGTCCCCAATACCTGTATGAAAATATCAGGGATTTTGTCATCGCCTGTGACAGCAACGTTCCGGTTTACAGCATAACGGAAACCGGAGAAGTATTGAATCTTATCGTGGCCTGCGGAAGCCTGCATGTGCTTTGGGAAGATATTGCCGAGATCAGGGCACTCGCGATTCATCCGGACTACCAGCACCTGGGGCTGGGAAGCAAGTTAATCGAATACATGAAAGAAGAGGCCAAACAACTGGGCATACACTGTTTGTACACGTTCACATTGACCGAAGATTTCTTCAAAACGTTTGGATTCAGGCGGCAAGACAGATCGGAACTTCCGCCCAAGGTGTGGGGCGAATGCAGCCGCTGTCCGAAATATTTCCATTGTGATGAAGTCGGAATGGTTCTTGATATATAGCCCCTTGAACCTCCTACCCCAAACGGATTTCCACTGGGGTGGGGTGGTTAAAATTTTCGCTTTCCTTGAACCCCGGTAAAATAATAAAAACAGATTTGACTGGGCGGGTAAAAATGAACATCGTTCAAAGGTCCCGGCTTGCAGCGCTTTCAACGATTCGCCTTTTCCCGTATCAGTGGGTTTTATAGTATTCCTGAAGGCACTGATATTCAAATGGTTTTTTGCTTTGGGCTTTTAGGCCCCGCACAATCGCTTCGGCGGCGGAAAGGGTGGTAATGAACGGAACGCGGTACTTAATCGCCGTCCAGCCGATTGGGGATTCATCCTTCCGGGATCGCTCCCCTAAAGGGGTTTTAATAATAAGGTCGATGTTGTGGTTTTTGATATTATCGACGACATTCGGACGTCCCTCGCTGACTTTTAATACCGTCTCCACCGGAATGCCCCGGCCGGCGATATAATCCGCCGTCCCCCGAGTGGCAACCAATTTATAGCCCAATTTATACAAGCTTTCGGCAATGGGAAACATACGGGCTTTATCGTTGTCGTTCACGCTGACAAATATAGTACCTGACTTTGGAATGGTAATGCCGGTGGCTTGAAAAGCTTTAAACACCGCCTCTCCAAAAGTCGTTGCAATCCCCATGACCTCTCCGGTGGAACGCATTTCCGGCCGCAGGTAAATATCGGCTTTTTCAAAGCGGTCGAAGGGGAATACCGATTCCTTAACGGCAACGTACGGCAATCGATCTTTAAAAGTGTAACCGATCTGTTTCAATGGTCTGCCGGACATCACTTCTGCGGCAATTTTGGCGATGGGAATTCCGGTTGCTTTGCTCACGAAAGGTACCGTTCGCGATGCCCGGGGATTCACTTCGATCACATTAAGTGTATCATACATAATCGCAAACTGAATGTTGATCAGGCCCTGGACATTGAGTGCTTCGGCAAGCAGACGGGTATATTCTTTGATGTCTTCATGCTGATCCCGGCTCAGCAAAAAAGGCGGTAAAACGGCCATACTGTCCCCTGAGTGTACACCGGCCTCTTCGATATGCTGCATGACACCACAAATCTCTGTTCGCTCACCGTCGGAGATGGCATCCACGTCAAACTCAAAAGCGTCTTCCAAAAAGCGATCCAGAAGCACTGGATGTTCCTCCGAGGCATTGACGGCATACTGCATATAATGTTCCAACGATTTAAGATCATAAACAATCTCCATCGCCCGGCCGCCCAGGACGTAGGAAGGTCTTACCATCAATGGAAATCCGATTCTCTGACCGATTTCAGCGGCACCCTCTATGGACGTGGCCGTTCCGTATTGTGGATGGGGAATATCCAGGGAGTCCAGCAGCGCGCCAAACCGGTCGCGATCTTCGGCCAGATCGATGGAATCCGGAGAGGTTCCCCATATGGACACGCCTGCCTGTTCCAGGTCGATGGCCAACTTCAGCGGTGTCTGGCCGCCAAATTGAACAATGACACCATCCGGTTTTTCCAGCTCAATCACATTCAATACATCTTCATAGGTTAGCGGCTCGAAATACAGCTTATCGGCCACATCATAATCCGTGCTCACCGTCTCCGGATTGCAGTTGATCATGATGGCTTCGATTCCCAGATTTTTTAAAGCAAGTATGCCGTGAACACAGCAGTAATCGAATTCAATTCCCTGACCGATTCGGTTGGGACCGCCGCCTAAAATAATCACTTTCTTCCGGTTTGAAGGGATGGATTCATTTTCCGGGTCGTAGGTGGAATAAAAATAAGTGGTAAAGGACTCAAATTCGGCGGCACAGGTGTCCACAATTTTAAAAGACGGCAATATTCCATTTTCTTTGCGCAGACTCCGGATTTCGTTTTCCAGTTTGCCGGTCAACCAGGCGATGTGTTTGTCAGAGAATCCAAGGCGTTTTGCACTTCTGAGGGTTCCCGGTGTAAGGGTGCGCCGTTGTTTGAATTCCTCGGCAATGTGAGTCTCGAACTCCACAAGTTGCTGGAGGTTTTTCAAAAACCAAACGTCAATACGGGTAATCTTGGATATTTCTTCGCAAGAAATACCGCTGGTGAGGGCCTGCCAAATTTTAAGGATGCGATCCGGCGTTCCCCATCTGAGATCATCCAGCAAGACTTCACCAGACATTTGGCTAACGGAATCGTTGCCATGGGCATGGAAACCGGACCAGCCGTTTTCAAGGGACCGCAACGTTTTGTTCAGCGCCTCTTTGAAGGTTCTGCCGATTCCCATGGCTTCACCAACCGATTTCATTTGAGAGCTCAATCGGACGTCGTTCCCGGGAAACTTTTCAAAATCCCACCGGGGGATCTTGACCACAACATAATCAATGACCGGCTCAAAGCATGCCGGAGTTTTTCGGGTAATATCGTTGGGAATCTCGTGAAGATAATATCCCGCAGCAAGTTTAGCGGCAATCTTGGCGATAGGAAAACCGGTGGCTTTGGATGCCAGAGCCGAACTGCGTGAGACCCTGGGATTCATTTCAATGACCACCATCTCACCGTTTTCCGGGTTCAGGGCAAACTGGATGTTGGCCCCTCCGGTTTCGACGCCGACTTTGGTCACAATTTTCTTGGCCGCATCCCGCATGGCCTGAAATTCGACATCCGTTAGGGTTTGTGCGGGCGCTACAGTAATACTGTCGCCCGTGTGGATACCCATGGGGTCGAAGTTTTCGATGGAACAGACCACCACAAAATTGTCTGCCGCATCCCGCATCACTTCCAGTTCGTATTCCTTCCACCCGAGCACGGACGCCTCGATTAATATCTCGGTAACCGGGCTGGCGCTCAATCCCCACTGGGCCGCCCGGCTGAACTCCTCTCTGTTATAAACAACACTGCCGCCAATACCGCCAAGGGTAAATGAAGGGCGAATGATGAGCGGAAAGCCGATTTCATCACGCAGCGCCTCCGCCGCTTCGAGAGAATTAACACACCCGCCCGCAGGAACCTTCAAGCCGATTTCTCCCATAGCATTGCGGAAGAGATTCCTGTCTTCGGCCAGACGGATCGTCTCGAGCTTGGCGCCGATCAACTCCACGCCATATTCTTCTAAAACACCACTTTCGGCAAGTTCAACCGCAAGATTAAGACTTGTCTGGCCGCCAAGGGTGGGTAGCAGCGCATCGGGGCGCTCATCTGCTATAATTTTTGCAATCACATCTGCACGAAGCGGTTCTATATAGGTTCTATCCGAAAATTCGGGGTCTGTCATAATCGTGGCCGGATTGCTGTTGATTAATATAACGATAAACCCTTCTTCACGCAGTGCTTTACAGGCCTGGCTTCCGGAATAATCAAATTCACAGGCCTGACCGATGACGATGGGACCCGACCCAATCACAAGTATTCGTTTTATGTCTTTTCTTTTAGGCATCGAACTGCTTCATATCCTCTATAAATTGCTCAAACAAATACCGGCTGTCATGGGGCCCCGGGGATGCCTCCGGATGATATTGAACTGAAAAAGCCCGCAGGGGTTGGTGTCTGATTCCTTCCAGAGTTCCATCATTCAGGTTTATATGGGTGATCTCAACCTCGCTTTTCGCCAGGCTGTCGATATCGATGATAAAACCATGGTTTTGAGAAGTTATCTCAACGGCGCCGGTGAGTCGATGCTTTACCGGGTGGTTTGCACCGTGGTGGCCGAATTTCAACTTGGTTGTTCGGCCACCCAACGCCAATCCTAAAATCTGATGGCCCAGACAAATCCCGAAAATCGGTTTCTTGCCCAACAGGTGCCGAACCGATTTGACGGCGTATTTAACAGGCTCCGGATCGCCGGGACCGTTGGAAAGAATGATGCCGTCTGGATTCCATTCAAGCACGTCTTCAGGCGGAGCATGGCCGGGAAAGACTCGGATTCGACACCCGTGATCGTGCAGTGTTCTTAAAATTGAAAATTTCACACCATAGTCGTAGACAGCGACTCTGAATGAACTTTTCCCATTGCCATCGCCTTCACCGGATAACGGCCAATCATAATACCTGTCCGTTGTGACGTCTTTAACAATATCTCTTCCCACAAGTTTTTCACCGGCTTTCAGGCGCTCTAACAAGGTGTCGAATGGTTCATTGGAGGTGGTGATCATCCCCATTTGAGCCCCGTAATCACGCAAATGACGGGTCAGAGCACGGGTGTCAATGTCACTGATCCCCACAATGCCGTAATGTTTCAAGTACGTATCAAGGGATTGGTCCGCCTGCCAGTGACTGACGATGGGGCTGTATTCGCGTATGATAAACCCTGCCGCGTAAATACCTTTTGATTCGAAATCTTTCCGGTTAACGCCATAATTTCCGATTTGCGGATATGTCATGGCGATTAACTGGAAATGATACGAAGGGTCCGTCAGAATTTCCTGGTATCCGGTCATGGCAGTATTGAACACCACCTCTCCC
>JAFCZV010000191.1 GCA_019314155.1 Deltaproteobacteria bacterium | reverse complement strand
CCTGGAGATGAGGCTCACCCAACGAATCTGGATGCCGACCAATGGCTACACCATGGGAGCACCGTTAACGTCGGAAGTCATCAAATAAACGTCTATCATACGCCGGGCCACAGTACCGATCAAATATCTTTCATGCTTGAGGACGATCATACCGCCATGGTTGGTGATACGATTTTCCAAGGCGGTCCAGGCAAAACATGGTCTGCAGAAGAATTTCGGATCACCCTAAAAACATTACGTGAAATCGTCTTGTCCTGGCCGGATGAAACCCGCTGCTATCCCGGCCACGGCCCTGGGTTTTGCCTGGGGGATACGCGAAAGGATATCGAAAAATTTCTCAATAAGGATCATGGATCTTTTTTTGGAGATGCAACATGGGATATGTAGAGCCACAATACCGATGGAGCCATCAACGGAACCTGTTTTCAACCCTAATTGAGGATAAACAAAATGGGATTGTATAAAAAGATTTATATCTTATCTATAAAAGTGCTATGAAGACACATTTGATGAACTCGGAAAAAGTAAAAAGGACTCGGAAAGATTTTTAATATGATGTCAGCAGAGGGTATGATTGTCCTCATGGGCTCCGGTGAACTCACCGCCACAATGGTGGAGGTGCACAAAAAAATCCTCGCCAGGCTGCCGGACCCTCCCAACGCTGTTTTTTTAGACACCCCAGCTGGTTTTCAGCTGAATGTCGACGAGATTTCCAGGAAAGCTGTGGAATATTTTCGGGTTCATGTTCAAAAACCCCTCGCTATCGCATCGTATAAATCCGCAGAAAATACCACGGAATTTGAAGCCGAAACAGCGTATGATCTGCTGCAAAACGCACATTTTGTGCTGGTGGGACCGGGCAGCCCCACCTATGCGGTCCGTCAGCTTCAGAAAACACCGATCCCAGAAATTCTCAATACCGTCATTCAATCCGGTGGCTGCCTGGTGGCTGCAAGCGCAGCCGCCCTGACCATGGGCCGCCATACCCTGCCCGTATACGAAATATACAAGGTCGGCCAGGAAATCCACTGGATCGACGGACTCGATATTTTGGCACCATTCGGGTTCAACCTGGTTATCGTTCCCCATTGGAATAACGCCGAAGGCGGAACCCACGATACACGGTTTTGTTTTATGGGAGAATCTCGTTTTCGGAAACTCGAAGCGCTTTTGCCGGAAGACACGACAATTTTGGGTGTCGACGAGCATACCGCCTGCATCATTGATCTTCACGCGCAGCTAATCGAAATCCAAGGAATCGGAGACGTCACCATAAGAAGAATGGGGCATGAAAGGAAATTCGGCAAAGGAGACCCGCTTCCGTTTGAGGTACTGATTGAGGAAATAACCCGATGGAATCGACGACCGCGACGATCTGAAGGCCCCGGGAAAAAACGTGTTGAGTAGAGCGAGTGATATCGAAACTTCTTTTCGAAAAGGGCTGGCGAGCCAGGATCAAAAAATCGCCACCAATGCCCTTTTGGCATTGGACAATACCATCTGGAAAGCGCAAAGGGATTTGGAGGATGCCGAAAGCATTTCCCAAGCCCGAGAAATCCTGAGAGAATCAATTGTGCTTTTGGGAGCGGAATTGGGTTCTTCACCCCACCGCCTTCGAGAGTACCTGGTGCCATTAGTGGAACCAATGCTTCAATTGAGGGCGGAGTTTAGAAAAAAACAACAATGGTCGGACGCCGACAGCATCCGGAAGATCCTTTTGCAAGCCAACATCCGCGTGGAGGATGCCGAAGACGGATTTCGCTGGAGAATCATCGATGAAAACCTTTAGCCCGCAGTTCTCGTGCCCCATGGATTCGGGCTGTGAAAACGGAACGGAAGGCATTGAAATCCAAATAACATCATTGGGGTCCAACAAAAAATGTCCATGATCCAGAAAGAACACGCGATAAAGATCCAGACAGAATCCTTTGAGGATTTTAAATCTTACTTTTTAAAAGAAGAATTCGCCCTCGGATGGAATTGTTTATTTGTCCTTCCGGTGTGGCTGAAAACCTGGTGGGATGTATTCGGCGGCAATCAAGATCCGGAAATTCTGACGGGATATCGTCATGGAAAACTCATCGGTGTTGCGCCGCTGGCTGTGGAAGAAAACACGGCACGGTTCATCGGGGGAGAAAATGTCTGCGATTACCAGGATATGATCGTGGCCCCGAACCATAATGAGGAATTTCTTGGGGCCATCTTATCCCACCTGAAAAAAAGGGGGATCCAATCCCTAGAATTGGGCGCCTTGAGATCCGAATCCATCTCCCTTACACAACTGCCCGATATAGCCCGGCGAACAGGGCACACCGTTACCTGTGACCCGGCGGGTATAAGCTCTGAGATTGAACTGCCCGGCACCTGGGAATCCTATCTCCAAATGCTGGGGGGCAAACAGCGCCATGAAATTCGACGTAAAATTCGGCGGCTCAACGAAGCGGGCCACGTCCAATTTCGGATCATTAAACGGCCGGAAGAGATTTCAGAACATATGGACATCTTTTTTTCTCTGTTTACAGCGAGCCGACCGGACAAATCCGAATTTTTGACCGACCCCATGTTGTCTTTTTTTCTGTTGCTGGCCCGAAGAATGGCCAAGCACGGGTTTTTCAGAATGTCTTTTTTAGATATCGATGGGGTGCCGGCGGCCGGCGTGATGTGTTTCGATTATAACCATACGATTTTCCTTTACAACAATGGATATGATCCTCGGTTTGGCCATCTGAGTGTCGGGTTGCTCAGCAAGGTATACAGTATTAGAGACAGCATCGAACAAAAAAGGCTCCGGTACGATCTATTAAAGGGCAATGAAGTCTATAAAAAACGATTGGGAAGCACGCCGGTTCTCCTGTATCGCTTAAAGATCGACCTGGATGGATAAGCCGGGAAAAATCAAATGGAGTGTCGGCCGATGGCGTTGAATATTGCCATGCTCAGCATTCATTCGAGTCCCATTGGGGATTTGGGAACCCAAGATACGGGCGGTATGAGCGTATATGTTCGGGAGCTGGCCAAAGAATTCGGCCGCCAAGGGCATTGCATCGACATTTTCACCCAGCACAATTCCGGCCGACACCAACGGGTGGTGGATCTATATGACAACGTCCGGCTCATCCACTTGTCCGGAGAAACGCGGGGCGCTGTATCCAAACGCTCTCTTTATGCATATTTGCCACAACTTTTTCACGATCTGGAATCTTTTAAAATCAAGGAACGCATTGAATATGATATCCTCCACAGCCATTACTGGCTCTCTGGAGTTTTGGGGACCATGGCCCAGTCCTCCTGGGATATCCATCACCTGTTAACGTATCACACCATCGGCGCAGTAAAACAACAGACCTGTCCGTCGGAGCACGAAACTGAATTGCGGCTGACCAACGAACGAAGACTGGCCGGGGTTTGTAGTGGACTGGTGGTTGCCACCCAAAAGGAGAAGGAATATTTAAGCCGATTTGATGATGTGTCTGATGATAAAATCACAGTGATACCGTGCGGCGTTGATCTTCACCGATTTAAACCCCTGGACAAACCATCCGCCCGCCGGCAATTGGGGTTTTCTGCCGATGATTTCATGGTACTCTACGTGGGACGGTATGCCCCCATAAAGGGACTCCACCGCCTCTTGGAAACCGTCGGTTGCCTGACACATCTTCCGGGTCTTCGGCTGGTCATGGTCGGAGGCGACGGCCCCCACACGCCGATGTTTCGAAAGCTCCAGTCCGAAGCAACGGCATTGAACATCCAAAATCGCGTAACGTTTGCCGGAAGGGTCGAACAGAAAACCCTTCCACAATATTACAGCGCTGCGGATGTTCTCGCCGTGCCGTCCTATTATGAAAGCTTTGGCCTGGTGGCCCTCGAAGCCCTGGCGTGCGGAACGCCAGTTGTGACAACACCGGTTGGGGCCATGGAAAAGATTGTAAAAGACGGTGTGACCGGATATGTGGCAACGGATTCGGATCCAAAACATTTTGCCCGTCTCATCGAAGCCATATGGTTAAAAAAGCAGCAAAACGGCCTGTCGCCGTCTAAAATTCGTGCGTCGGTGACTGAATGTACCTGGGCACGATCCGCCTCTTTGTTGCTCGAAGCATACCGGTCGGCTTCGTACGGACAACAGAAAATTTAGTAAATAAAAAAGGAGGCTCAGTTTGTCGGACAGATCAGAAATAATGGTGATTGCTGCCCATCCGGATGACGCAGAATTCGGTTCGGCGGGTTCTGTCGCCAAGTGGACCCGGGAAGGTCGACGCGTTGTCTATGTTGTGTGCACCAGCGGTGAAAAAGGCTCCGACGATCCTGATATAATACCGCAACAGCTATCGAAAATTCGAGAAAAAGAACAGAAAGCGGCCGCAACGGTATTGGGGGTTTCTGATGTGGTTTTTCTCCGATATCCGGATCAGGGGCTCGAAGATACGTCGGATTTCCGCAAAGCCATCGTGAGACAAATCCGAACGTATAAACCTGAAATGATCGTAACATCGGATCCATACCGGCGCTACATCTGGCACAGGGACCACCGCATCATCGGCCAGGTAACCCTGGATGCAATCTTTCCCTATGCCCGAAACCTGCCGGCCTACCCGGATTTGATCGAAGAAAGGCTCATGCCCCATAAAGTTAAAAAAATCCTGTTCTTCGGTGCTGAAGACATCAACTTTCGTATCGACATTACCGAGACCTTTGAACTCAAGCTCGCTGCGCTGCGCTGTCATGAAAGCCAAATATCCCAGCTAAACATTCCTGATCTGGGCAAAAGGTTGTGGGACCGGTGCCGGAAAATGGCCGAAGGGACTGATTTCGAGGTGGCCGAAGCGTTCCACCAGGTGACAGTACCCCTTTGATGGGAACCTTGAACCCGTCTTTCTGATATTGTGCGGGATTTATGGGGATTCCAGCAACGCGTTTAATCGATCCGACAGCACCTCGGCGGTGGTAAAGCTGATGCCGTGAAGCCCCAATGCTTCAGCGGCCTTAACGTGCTCCATGGTGTCGTCGATGAATACGGCCGCCTCGGGTTCAACTCCCAACCGGCCGAGGGTCATCTCGAAGGCCGCCGGATCGGGTTTGACCACTCCTTCGTCGCCGGAGCAGAAAACAACGTCGAACAAGTTGCGTATATTCCAATCCGCCAGCCAATTCGCCAAACCCGGCGGCGAATTGGAGAGCACCGCCAGTTTGTAGCGGTCACACAGAAGATGAATGAGTTCTGCCACACCTGGGTTGATGGCCTCATCGGCATGATAACGGCGACGAAACGCATCGATTTCTTCGGCAGAGTTCAACCCGAGTTCAGGTCCGATGGCGTACCAGAACGCTTCGGCGGTCTTCCTGCCCAGCAGAGCGTCTTTCCAGGCGTTGCTGCCAAACATAACGGCATTGATGGAGTCGGGTGCGAGCCCCAGATCTTTTTCGTATCGAGCAAACAGAGCGGGCGGCTTTTGGGCCGAGATGACCCGCCCGAAATCGAAAATTATCCCTCGTATCATAACAAAAAAGTTTAACCGTTTGAAATAAAATCTTCCACCAATGAAAATGCAACATCGTCCGTGTATTGAACCGGTGGATATTTGCAATAATAGGCTGAAGGGGCTTCCAACACACCCCCCACATTTCTTTGGATGGCCAGTTTGCACAACCGGACGCAATCGATGACAGCGCCGGCGGAATTGGGTGAATCCTCTACGGAGAGTCTCAGTTCGACATTCATGGGCATATCGCCGAAAATCCGCCCTTCCATACGAATAAAACATACTTTTTGGTCATTCAGCCATGGTACATAGTCACTTGGAGCGATATGTATGCTGCGGTCTTGGAGCTTTTTGCGCATAACAGCCTGAACTGCGGCTGTTTTGGATTCCTTTTTTTGATGGACTCGCTTCCTGTCCAACATATTGAGAAAATCGGTGTTGCCGCCGGTATTTAACTGATATGTTTTTTCCAGTCTGGCACCCCGTTTTTCAAACAGGTTTGTCAACACGCGATGAACAATCGTTGCACCCATCTGAGATTTGATATCGTCGCCGATCAGCGGAATTTTCCTGGACTTGAACTGTTGGGCCCAAAAAGGATCACTGGCAATAAAAACCGGTATGTTGTTGATAAACCCAACGCCGGCTTCCACGGCACATTCCGCATAAAACCGGGTGGCGTTCTCCGACCCCACCGGCAGGTAATTCAAAAGGATTTCCGTGCCGGAATCCTTTAAA
>JAFCZV010000190.1 GCA_019314155.1 Deltaproteobacteria bacterium | reverse complement strand
CAAGCGGATCTTGCTTATGCCCCGCCGTTTGGCCCCACCTGGGACCCAACGTTGACTGCGGCAAATCAGCTTCTAAAAAGGATTTAGATTCACTTTTAAACAAACCGGTTAATGGAACTCGTTGAAATGGGAAAATGCCGCAATCATCCGAATAGAGAAACCAGCTATGTATGCTCGAAATATACGACCTATATGTGCGAGGAATG
Organism: Deltaproteobacteria bacterium; assembly: GCA_019314155.1. Taxonomy (GTDB): domain Bacteria; phylum Desulfobacterota; class Desulfobacteria; order Desulfobacterales; family UBA11574; genus JAAXQD01. The sequence continues at coordinate 4,668 of JAFCZV010000190.1, read as the reverse complement.
TTTTAAGTGCAGCGATCCTGAAATATACTGCAAATTCCGTTCGTCTTGTCCCATCTGGTTTGTGGACAAACGGAATGCCGGCCTGGACGAAGATGAACAACCCGAGGACGTCACAAAAATTAAAAAGTTCGCATAAAACCTGTGTAACGTGAAAAAAAAGACAGATAAAAAGGATACATTCATATCTATACCGGTGACGGGAAGGGTAAAACAACCGCAGCTTTAGGTATTGGAATACGGGCCGCCGGGCATGGAAAGAAAACCTACATGGGGCAGTTCATGAAAGGATAGCACTACGGCGAACTGACAGCGTTACGCGATCACCCTTATATTACCATCGAGCAGTATGGAGACATAGAGTGTGTTCATCGAGAAGAAGTCACTCAAAGACACATGGATCAAGCTCGCCGGGGTCTTGAACGGGCGCGCAGGGCGATGCTTTCAAATCAATATGACATTATCATCCTCGATGAAGTCAACGTGGCGGTCTGGTTCGATCTGATTACAACCGAGGAAGTTATCGAGCTTTTAAATGATCGACCTGAAAATGTGGAAGTTGTTCTAACCGGCCGCCGTGCGCCAGAAGAATTGATAAAAATGGCCGACCTGGTCAGCGAAGTTAAGGAAATCAAGCATTATTACAACCGGGGCGTCAAAGCTCGAAACGGAATCGAGCGATAGGCTATATAAGGACCTTTAATATTCAGGGTTGATTTTCTCCCATACCATCCCACCCCCCTCTCCATGTATAGGTCCATGGAGAAGTGGATGGAGGGGATGATACTCATTAAGGGATCTGAGTGCAGCACGATGCGATTTTTGTAAATAACATTTTTCTGGAAAGTTTCATCCAGCGGTTCCAGCGCCTCATGCCGCCTTTGATGTTATAAACCTGTGTAAAGCCTTCTTCTGTCATAATGGCCGCTGCCACTTTGCTTAATTGTCCTGTGTCGCACACCAGGACAATCTTTAGGTCTGTTCTTGTAGAAAAATAAGTGCCTTCAAATATTTCTTTTAAAAAATCATCAATTGGCCTGGATATCGATCCATTGATATGATTTTTCTCATAAGTCTCGGTTTCCCGAAGATCAACAATGCGAACATTATCTTTGTTTTCTAATAATAAACGACTCGTTTGAGGCGGCGTAAGATTAGTGTATCCTTTTCCTATGATCATATATTTTATGATTTCTCCAAGATCCACTTTCCATCTTCGTTTCCGGTAATTATTTATTGATTCGAAAACAGCACCGATGTCTATGGCGTTTAAAAATGATTCAAGTATTATTTTTGAGTCCATATGCTAATTTCTCTCCTAATATTCAATAATGGTCGGTTATTCAGGTTTTTTTGCTTCAATATAGGCTGATACAATATAATCTCCTGGATTACTTCCCGGCATCCATTCATTAATGATTTTTTTGCTCTCTTCCTTTGCATCAATTATTATATCTCTAAATCCTGTTTGCTCGAGCATGGTGACGGTAGACTCTAAAGTTGCAGCTCCGCCAATACATGCAGAATACAGAGCCAGATCATTTTTTATTTCGGCAGGTAATTCCTTAGTGGCCAGAATATCTGAAATTGCCAATCTGCCGCCAGGCTTAAGCGCTCTAAATGCATCTTTAAAGACACTCTGTTTGTCAGGGGAGAGATTGATCACACAATTGGACATGATAATATCCGCGCTGTTATCAGCAACAGGCAGGTGTTCGATCTCGCCTAATCTAAACTCCACATTATCAATGCCTGCGTCTTGGGCGATCTTTCTGGCTTTGCTGATCATGTCAGGCGTCATATCAATACCAATCACTTTGCCGTCCTTTCCGACTTCATTGGCAGCCAGAAAGCAATCAAACCCTCCACCACTGCCCAAGTCCACCACTGTCTCCCCGGGTTTGAGAGATGCCAATGCCACGGGGTTACCGCAACCAAGGCCCAGATTTGCCCCCTCGGGAGTGTTATCGAGATCATTCCTCGAATACCCCATGGCTTTGGACATCTGCTCAGGTGTCAATTCCGGTGCTCCGCAACAAGAAGCGGACGATCTTTTCGTGTCTGATATCCCCTGTTCGCCACAGCATGATAATGCAGGGCTTAATCCTGATGCTTTCGTTCCTATCCTTGCAACTTTTCCGTAGCTATCTCGAACAGCCTTTCTAATTTCTTCTTTGTCTCTTGTTTTCATTCTGATCTCCTTTGTGAAAAATCTCTTCATGTTTTTATGCACTCATATGCACATATAAGATTAAAAAAAATGACTGTTACTACTTGCAACAGTCAGGGCAACACTCCTTCATACATTTGTTTATCTTCTCTGTAATATCTACCAGTTTTTCCAGGAAGGGTTGACCATTGACGCCATAGAACACATGGCGACTCTCTTTTTCGCTTATCAGGATACCGGCCTCTTGCATGAGGTTGAGGTGTCTGGAGATAACCGACCGATCCTGGGGCATATTTTCCGCTATGCTCCCGATATCGGCTCGGCCGTTTAACATAAGGTACTTTAATATCTGAACTCGAACCGGTTCGCTCAGGGTTTTAAAAAATTTTGAATCCAAAACTTCAACCAGTTCTTCTGCGATTTTTATTTGTCTGTGGGTCAGCGTTGTTTCCATGGTTGTACATTAATGCACACATATGCACATGTCAAGAAAAAAAATATTTCCACCGTTTAATAATAACATCCTCAACTATTGATTTTTTGGAGATTCAAAAAAGAGGTCGTATAGTGGCAAGAATATGAAGGGGCTAAATTGATAAATAGTCTATTGAAGACATTTATTTGGGGATCTTTGGTAATATTTGGGATTGCTTTCGGTCGCAGGCAAGAATGTCTTGTTCGCTATGGTAGAAAGTGCAGCCATCATCCAGTTCTTTTTTTAACCTGGCTCTTGCACGGTGGAGCCTTATCTTTACAGTATCAAGCGAAACCTGCAAGATATCAGCTATCTCACTATTTTTAAATCCCTCAAGTTCGCTTAGTAATATAACAGTTTTATAGTCGGAAGAAAGCCTGTCGATAAACTCTCTTACACATTCGCTCATCTCCTTGCGGATAACCGTCTGGTCGATGTGGCTTTTCGTATGGCCGGACCAGACATTTCTATCTTCAGTCCCCGTGTCCTCGTTAAGGCTGGTATACTCAGATGAACGTCGAAATGAAGGGGATCTCATTCTATCAATAGCAGTATTGGTAGCGATACGGTATAACCAGGTCGAAAGCTTTGATTCACCCTTAAAACTCTTTAAACCCCGGCTCGCTTTTTCGAACACTTCCTGTGCTATGTCCTCGCCCTCTTGTCGACCTGTCAGGCGGGATAGGTAACGGACTATTTTCGGGTAAAATTCTTCGTAAATCTCGTTGAAATCTATCTTAACGCTCATTGTTTATCACCCCTTCGCCCAAGGTAGGGCGTATCTGTTTGACGAGAAATTACTCTTGCGGGGGCTAACCTACTACATTTATGTTTACCACAATGTAGTGTAGATTTCAATTGTAGAAATATCAGCACTCGTGGTGTCGGAGCTATTACGTTAAGAACAACCACATTCCTCTACAGTGGTTTCCGCCTCCCCTTCATGCTCTTTTTGGAGTTCAGTATTCTCTTTGATATCGGTTTCTTTAGATGGGCAACACATTTCCATCATTTTTTTCATCATGCCGCCTTTCATGGCGGAACAATCAGCAGAACCGTCATGGCCCGGAAAGCACTTGCTCATCTTTTCAAACATTTCTTTAAAATTCTCCGGGTTACAACATCCAAAATCAACACCTTCGTCTTTAGTTCCATTGCTTTTAGTTTCTTTTGTTTTCATTTTTAATCCTCCAACAATTTTGATGTTTTAAAAAAATGATTTTTTCCTATAGAAGGCTTTTTTTCAAAGCGTGATAATACACTATGCAGAACCTTTTTTATCTTTCTGAACGTCACGAACGAAATAAAAAACGGACAGAATGAGAATTTGTTTACACCATCTGTCCCAGGCGCAAAAGGTAATCCCTCTTCCTCCCACAAAAGTGTTCCGCCGACAACGTTATAAACTGTTTGGAATCCTAACTGCTGCATCAACTTCTGGGCGATTTTGCTTCTTCCCCCTATTTTGCAGTAGACCACATAAGTCCTGCTTTTATTCATGACATCCAGCCGGGTCTTGAAAAATCTCGAAAGGAAATTTATATTAATGGCCCCTTCCAGATGCAGGTTTTCGTATTCCTGAGAAGTGCTTACGTCTATGATAACCAGGTTATCGCCCTCCTTGAAATGTGATATTAAATCCCATGTTTCGGCGGGATAGATATCCTTCGACAACTGAACCTTCGTTTTTTTAGCTGAATTATGCATCAGAATTACCTCCTTTTTAACCCTATAGACGGTGAAAGGGATAAAAAAGATACACCTTTAATCGGATTTGCATTATTTTATAGATACGGATTTATGGTGTCAGTTTTGATATTCTGTTTATAGCGGTCTTAACTGAAGTATAAATAAAGGGTACAAATAATATTGATTGTGGGGGTGAATGTATGGGGTGGAAGTTGTGCTTGCTTGCCAGGGATCAGCGGTCAGGGGTCAGTTGTCTGGTGGCAGGGATCAGAGGCCGGGGATCAGCGGTCAGGTGAGGTCAATGATCAGTTGTCAGAAGTCAGAGATCAGCGGTCAG
>JAFCZV010000189.1 GCA_019314155.1 Deltaproteobacteria bacterium | reverse complement strand
GAAACTGATAATCGAGCTGGCTGAGAACCCCTCCAATGTGGGGTGACCGGTCGATGAGGGTTACACCATAGCCGAATTCCGCCAGATCCAGGGCAGCCCGGATACCGCTGATTCCAGCCCCAACCACCAGTGCTTTACCGATTCTTTTCTTCATAACAAATCCTTCTTATCTGGAGTCCTCATTCTATGCTTTTCCGATGCCTACAACCTCGGCAAGCTCGTCTTCACGGAATACTGACAGCGGAAGATCATCCTCAATGCTGCGACCAGCCTCGTACTCAAAAGCTTTTTGTGTATGATATGAAACGGTTCTAAACAATTCCATCACCGGAATGTCGTTGGGACAGGCATTCGTGCACTGGCCGCATCCCACACATGAGGTGCTTATGTGGGCAATCCGAGTGATGTGGTAAAAGACGGTATCGGTGGGCATCTTGATTACACCTTTGCGATTGGCCCATCTAAGGTACTGAACAGGATCATGGTTAAAGACATCCGTAACAAAGACACATTCCTTACAGTAGCAGACCGGGCAGGCAACCCTGCAGTTGTAGCAATTTACACACTCGGCAAAATAGGTATTCAGTTTCTCCAGGTTGTTGGTGGCCTCAGCGGTCTCGGCAAACATTTTATCGCNNNCAGGACGTTCTGCTGGTTCCTCTGTGTCGGAAAGATCAAGGTTGTCATAAACCTTCTCTCCTTTAGGTGTTCGGGCTTGAATCAAAAGTTGATTGTCGGTATCGATCCCGAAAAGTCCGATCAATATGTCTGCACCGTCAGGGACCGGGTTTTCGCAGGCCTTGCACGCAGGAGCGAGATCGAATCCTTCTAAAATCAATTTTTTTCCGGATAAGATGTCTTTGTGAAACCTTGAAGTGAATTCTGCTCCTTTTTTCCCAACGATCTGAATATAATCGCCATTCTTGAAAGCACCCAGGCAGTCGATTCCTACCAGTACCACCTCTTCGATTCGGCCTTGCTTGAGTTTCACCAGTTCGACAAACGCACGTATCTCGCAGGGACGTAAAACAACCGCAACTTTTGCGCCCATGGGCTTACGTGTGAGGCGGGAAACGATTTTGGCCGCATTCAAGGGAAAAACCGGTGCCAAAGGGTCGGTGCCGTTCAGCTGTTTGGGATCCGTCACCAGCGTCGGCATCACGACGTTTTTCGCAGAAAGATGTTGTGGAACCAGGATTGCACCGATATCTTCCAGACGGAGGATCGATCGAAAAAAATCTCGTAGCGTGGTCAGCAGATCGCCGTCATTTTACATCGATCATGGGTCATTCGCCGTCGGGTCAGACAAGGAATGACTGTTAAATTACCATGGTTGTTCTGGCCTCGTTGGGACCCAGTGTTTTGATCTGTGCCACCATCATATGGATGGTCTCGGCGAACTCGATTCCGTCACTGGCGCCGATCCAGGTCAACCTGAGCCGCTCATCTTTAAAGCCGAATCGGGGAAGGATTTCTTTGAGAAGCTTGATCCGCCGCCGGGCCTTGAAATTTCCGTTGATATAATGGCAGTCTCCGGGGTGACATCCACTGACCAGGACGGCATCGGCCCCCTCGAGCATCGCCTTGATCACATATTTGGGATCGACCATGCCGGTACACATGACTCGAATCAACCTTACATTGGCAGGATATCCCAATCTGGCAGTTCCGGCCAGATCCGCAGCGGTGTACGTGCACCAGTTGCAAACAAAAGCAATGATTGTCGGTTCGAAGTTGGTCATGATCCCTCCAGAAATTTTTTGGATTCAGATTGACGATCTAAACGGAATTATCCTGCGGCTGAAACGAAACACACATTAAAAACACTAAAATCCGCAATCGCTTACATTCCCACTGAATGCAGCGAATCGACGATCCCTTCGAGTTCTGCAAATATCTGCTTCTCGTTGAAATGCTTCACCTGTGCCGCACCGCTGGGGCAAAATCCGGAACAACTTCCACATCCTTTGCAAAGGGCTTCATTGACCACTGAGACGCCCATGCGGGCATTGTACTCTATGGCAGTATACGGACACAGCTCGATGCAGGTCCGGCACCCGGCACACACATCCGGATCGATCCAGGATATGGTGGGCGCAATCTCCACCTTCCCGAGAGTGGCCAATGCCAGGGATTTGACGGCGGCTCCGGAAGCCTGGGCAACCGCATCCGGAATATCCTTGGGACCTTGACAGGCTCCGGCCAAAAAGACGCCGTCCGTCGCTGTATCCAAAGGACCCAGTTTGGGATGTTCCTCCAAGAAAAATCCATCGGCACCCTGATTGACGCCAAAGATTCTCCCCACATTGAGAGCATCACTGCGGGCCTGGATGGCGACGCAAAGGACAACCATATCGACCGGAACCCTTAAACGTCTTCCCAAAAGGGTGTCTTCTGCAATTGCAATGAGTTTACCCTCCTCTTCCGGTTTGACAGCCTGGTCGGTAATCTCTGCCACTTTTCCCCTGATGAAGTGGGTTCCTTCTTTCTGACACCGGTGATAAAATTCTTCGTAGCCTTTGCCAAAACAGCGCATGTCAATGTAAAAATTATAAACTTGAGTGTCGTGACCGACCTTCTCATGAATTAAGTGGGCGTATTTGAGGGCGTACATACAGCAAACTCGGGAGCAGTATTCGTGATAGTTCACATCCCGGCTGCCGATGCAATGCAAAATGGCCACGCTTTTTGGGGTTAGGGTAAAATCCCTGTCTTTGTCTCTGATAAAGATCTCGCCGTCGGTGGGCCCGGTTGCATTACTGAGGCGCTCGAATTCAAGAGAAGTAAAGACATTGGGATATTTACCATAGCCAAATTGCTTCATCGGTGTGGGATCCATGATGTCGTAACCGGTGGCGAGGATAATACTCCCAACTTTTACCTCCAGTTCTTCTGCCTGCATGTTGTGATCTATGGCCTTGGGCTCGCAGACCTTAACGCATTCCATACATTCACAGCACACACCGCAATTAAGGCAGCGACGGGCTTCTTGCTGGGCCGCACTTTCTGAAAATCCGATGTCCACTTCGTCAAAGCAGGCGGCACTCATTTTGGCGTCCAGATGCTTTGGATGGGCCCGGGCTTCTCGGGGAATCCCTTCCGGAAATTGTTGCCAATCAGTGCCCGGTTTTTTCCAGGCCTCAAGCTGTTGCGTGTAAAGTTCCAGGTCCTCGCCGTTGATATAGCGATGGATTGCCTCGACAGCCTTGTGACCCGCAGCTACCGCCTGTATCACAGTGTCCGGGCCGGTAACCGCATCGCCTCCGGCAAAAACATAAGGAATACTGGTTTGCATTGTTTGGGGATTTACGTTCAGTGTGCTTCGTCGAGACCATTTCAAGTCCGGCATCCGGGCTGCCCAGGATGTGTCAATTTTCTGACCAATGGCAGGGATCACCGCATCACAGGGGATTACGAATTCGGAACCGTCCACCGGAACCGGGCGACGTCGTCCACTCTCATCCGGCAGTCCAAGTTCGGTTTGGATACATTCAAAGCCGTCTACCATACCCTCTTTTTGAAGAATCCCGACCGGGGCGGTGAGAAAGGAAAAACGAATCTCTTCCTTTTTAGCGCTCTCGATCTCTTCTGCATAGGCCGGCATCTCTTGTTCTGAGCGACGATACACGACAGTGACTTCTTGGGCTCCTATACGTTTTACAACCCTTGCAGCGTCGATGGCCGCGTTTCCGCCGCCGATGACCACAACCCGGCTGCCTGGACATGTTTTATTGCCCAAATTAACCTCCCTTAAAAAACGAACCGCATCGATAACGCCTTGCGTGTCCTTTTCACCGGGGATTTGCATATCCAAAGAATTATGGGCTCCAATTCCAAGAAATACAGTGGCAAAACCCTCCGCTTTCAAATCCTCAAATGTGAAATCAGGCCCGAATCTGACGCCGGTGCGCGTTTTAACACCCAGGCTGAGAATGTGGTCTATCTCCTGATCCAGAACTTCAGGTGGGAGCCGGTAATCCGGAATTCCCACACGAAGCATTCCGCCTAAAACTTCAAGCGCTTCAAAGATGGTTACCTGGTAGCCTTTTAACCGCAGGTAGTATGCGACGGTCAGTCCTGACGGACCTGATCCAATCACTGCCACCTTTTCCGAACGTTCCTCGATTTGCGGCGGTTCGAGCTCTTTCAAATTCGCATGATCAGCGGCAAAGCGCTTCAAATCCCTAATGGCAACCGCTTCATCAAGATCCAACCTGCGGCACTCAGATTCACAAGGATGCGGACAGACGCGACCCAGGACTCCCGGCAGCGGTAGTCGATCCATAATTAACTGGGTTGCCTGTTGGTACTTACCCTGGCTAATGAATTGTACATAGCCTTGAATATTTATGCCTGCCGGACAAGCGTTCACACAAGGCGCCCGGTCTTTTTTATCGATACAAAAGGTAATGGGTACGGCTTGTGGAAAGGCTCTGTAGACGGCCGTTCGATTAGCCAGGCCCTCATCCCATTCACTGGGGAGTGCCACCGGGCAGACATTCACGCATTCACCGCACCCGGTACAGACATCTTCCATTACATACCGCGGTTTGCGACGGATTTTAACGGTGTAGTTGCCGATGTATCCCGCGACTTCCTTTACCTCGCTGTAGGAAAGCAACTCAATGTTTGCATTCTGGGCCACTTCAACCATTTTTGGGGTTCCAATACATGCGGCACAGTCGAGGGTAGGAAAGGTCTTATCGAACTGGAGCATATGGCCGCCAATGGTTGACGATTTTTCAACCAGATATACCTTATGTCCGGAACTGCCGATGTCCAGGGCTGCCTGCATGCCGGTAATGCCGCCGCCCACCACCATGATATCAGGATGAACATTGACTTCGCGTGCATTAAGACTTTCATGATAATTGACTCGGTTGATAGCCCCTGCTACCAGTGTCTTTGCTTTGCGGGTAGCCTCATCTTCATCTTTGGTAACCCAGGAAACTTGTTCGCGGACCGAAGCCATCTGAAAAAAATAAGGATTGAGCCCGGCCCGCTGGCAAGCACTCTGAAACGTTTTCTCGTGAAGTCTTGGCGAACAGGAGGCCACCACAACCCTGTTGAGATCAAGTTCTTTAATGTCCTTTTCGATCATTTCCTGGCCGGGATCTGAACACATGAACTTATAATCTCTAGCGATCGCTACATTTTCCAGTTTCCGGGTAAAAGCCGCCACTTCTTCTACACGGACTTTACCCGCAATATTGATTCCGCAATGGCAGACATAAAAGCCTATCCTGACGGACATGCACGCCCCCTTCTTTGATTAAAATCTCTTAAGAACTCCCATCAAGCACGTTTAGGCCCCTGTTCGCAAAAATGTCTTTACCAACCGATTCCATTGGAGCTCAGGGAAATTGCCGAACAGATCACTTATTGGCTGGGCGCCGGTAGCCGCAGCTGTTCATATTCCGGCCTTCATCTAAATACATTCCTCCTCCACGATCTGGAACCCGATAAGACGTTTCTTATTCACTTTTTCGCTTTTTTCCCCTTCATGTCGGAAGGCGCCTTTGCTTCTGCATAGCTTGTTCGAGCGATAACCATTCAATCCGATTTTGATCAAGATTCCCTTTCAATATACTTCTTTCCCAAGTGGAAGTTGAGGCTATGGCCAAGCTGATTACCCAAAAGACCTGTACGGTTTTTTTAATTGCAACCTTGATGCCACAAATTGTCGGATAGATTGTCAAAAGATCTATTCCGTTTGAATCATTGAATTTTTGAAGCGCTTTCTTGCTGCATAGGGGAAAAGGGTGATTTGAAGGGCGTAATGGATGTGATTAAATTGGCTACGCATGGAACATATATGAAAAAAGAAATTATGATTAAATGAATTAAACCAATTGATTATAACACTGTAGCTTTTAATGCATCTGCTGTAGCCATTGGTTACACTATATCATCAAATAATAATAATCGTGAAGTCCCCCGCAAATACTATCCTTTTAGGATGGGTTTTACAGGGGAGAAAGCCGGTCAAAACAACATGTTGAAATGGATACTCAGTGGTAGGATCGTCGCATGGACTTAGCATGATAGTATGCCTAAAATTTAATGCCTTTTTTTTAAAAAACCGCCTTTGGCCTCCACACTTCCCATTAGATTGTTTTTTTGTACGACCCATATCCGGAAATC
>JAFCZV010000188.1 GCA_019314155.1 Deltaproteobacteria bacterium | reverse complement strand
TGAAATAATAACACAACCAAACACAGCAAGAGCCCTCACGGTTGACCGATCTAACCCTGGGGGCTTTCTGTATTTATAGGAGGCTTAATATGACAAAAAACAGATAAAAGCATACCAGGAACCAGGTTATTGAGAAAAAACCTATACAAAGTACTGAAAAATAAGAAATTTATCCTTGATTGCGGACGCCATGTAACGATCGGCCATCATCTGGTAATGATTTTACGATTTACAATGACAAGGAATTGGAAAATATTTGTACGCTGTGTTCTTATTGATGTAAAAACAAGGAGGTGATTGAAATGAATGATATTTTTGACGATCTTGACGATGATGGCGATTTCTTTTCGGATGATTCCGATGATCAAATTCCAATTGAAGATGCGGTTGTTCTTGGAGGAACGATGAGGGTTGGGCATATGAGGAGGGAATGGGGGAAGCGAAACGGAGGAAACTCGAGAAAAAGATGGATGCTGATTGGAACAATCGGGATCGTGAAAATGACATTTAACAGCACCAACTGAGTTTCATGCTTTTTCATTGACTAAACAAATCCTTAATAGATAATTTTAATAAAACAAGCTGGGGGATAAAATCAGTGAGGGAGATTGGCTGGCTTAGCGACCTGATATCATTATCATATCTTTTTGCAAGTGAAAAATAGATGCTTGCAAGGTACCAGGTATCACCTAGCTTAAGCCAAATGTCGATTTTAAATTTATCGCCATTCAAGTATCATGCATGTAATGTCGCTTCTGAAGACTTTTCAGTATTGAATATATAATCTCTACGATCGTAAACAGCAAAGGCTTGAGAAAAAATGGAATATTTCGTAATGGATAAATTATTCTTAAGGGGAAACTGTTATCAATCATTTTTGCAGTATTAATTCTGTGTCTATTATGCAGTTCTTCTTTTGGCTTCACCAAACCAGACATACCATATTCTGGAAACCTGACAGATAATTTAATAAATTGGAATAATGGAATCCTTTGTTGATAAAGTATTTGCCGGAAAAAACAAAAACTGAAAAAAATTGAGGTGGGCAACCATTGCAACAATGGTGCCCATAGTTGTAGTGGATGGAGTGCTTGTTCAGTTTCGTTATTATTGCTCTGAACATGGTGTTTGTGCGATCGTTGACATACAATTCGAATAGGGTTATCTTGTAGCGGATATAAATTTGGACGCAAAAAGCAAATCCATATCCCTTGAAAGTGTGGAAAATGAAAAAAAAACTGAACAAAAGGAAATCTCATTAAAGGCATCATCCCAGCGGCCATCCTCGCCCTGTTTGCCACCCTGTGCTTCGGGCAGTTAGCCTATGCCAAGGATATCGCCAATCTGAAATTCTCACAGGGTACTCCGATCAAGGCGACCGCTCAAACCCCTCAGCCTGCCTCTGGAACCCCAACGGAACAAGCAGTAGCCTCTACGGTAGATTTGGTTGATCTTATCATCGCTGCTTTTCGCCATAATTGGAGGATTGATATGTGCTGGTAAGCTATGGTTCTGATCTAATACCTGAATCTTGCATATTAAGGCCTCCGACTCATGCAAGATGTAGGATATAGTTAACGAAAAATATATATGTACAACCTGGAGAAGCCTTTTAAAGTTGGCACCGTCCCAAAAATTAAAATCATCAGCTGCTGACCCTTCAGACACCAAGGGATCGACCATACGTATGAGTAAACCCAAAAAAATCATCATCGGAATCATCATCGGAACGGCAATGTTGGTTGTTAGTCTCGCGGTATTATTACCTGTACTGATAAATACAGATGCAATAAATGCCAAAATTATAGAGGCCGCTTCTCAGAGCATAGATGGCCAAGTCGACTTTGAACGGATCCGATTTGTCTTTTTGCCTCGACCCCATGTGATCATCTCCCAAGGCCGAATGGCTGTTCAGGACACTGTTCAGGGTAAATGGGTGGAAATGTCGGTGTTTCCAAGGCTGAGCGCCCTTTTACTCGCCCGTCTCGAGGTGGCCGATCTGAAGCTCAAACAGCCAGATTTTGAACTGAGGCTTCCCATATCGTCCCGGCACAAATCGGGAAAGGGTGCTTCCTTCCAGGGGAGCGACGACCTTCGCCAACAGATCAAAGAGGGACTCGGGGCGCTGGTTGCTGTGGTCAAAGATGTGGAAGTGACAATCGATGACGGCCATCTGAGCGTGTTGGCGCAAGACAAGGCACCTTTGGAATGGCAGGATATCACCGCTCGCTTGGAGGTAACCGAGAAGCGGGTGGCAGTGGATCTGACCTGCAGTTTTTCTTTTATCCAGAAAATCGTTTGGAACGGCGCGTTGGACCTTACCACCTTGGATTTGGACGGAAAGGTATTCTTGCAGGGGCTTGAAACTCATCCGCTCATGGCCTACTGGCGGCCAGACTCCGCTTTAAAAATTACCGACGGTAGTGTCGATTTGACCCTGCAGTTTCAATCGCAAGGCTGGAGTAACTGGCAAGGTGACTTTGAAAGCCGCACCTCTATGCTTAAGGTGCAAAACGATAATCGCCAGGCTGAGATCGGTCCTGCCTTTTTGAATGGGCGCTTTAACTTTTCTTCCTCACAGATGACGCTTCAAATCGACCGCTTGGATCTTGATACTCCGCAGCTGTCCCTGGCGGGCAAACTATCGATGGATTCTTCCGAAACTGCTGGTGTTCACCTGCAGGCAACCGGTCAGGACATCAATGCCAATACTGTTCGGGCCACGGCACTGTCGTTGGGGGGACATATTTCCGATGTCCGGGAAGTGTTTGGCATCGTCAAAGGCGGTCGGCTTCCGACCATAACGGTTGACGTCCAGGGCAAAGATTGGGCGGATTTATCGGAGTTCGAACGCTGGCGAATTGACGGGAAAATCGCAGACGGCGCCATCTTCATCCCTGTGGTGAATCTGGATCTTACAGAGGTTCATGGACATGCCATCATCGAAAATGGCATCTTAACGGCGGAAAATGTCCGGGCCAATTACAGAAAAACACACGGCCGGCAAGGTTCACTGAAAATCGGACTGGTGGGTGATGTCAAACCCTTTCATCTGGACATCGACGTGAACGCGGATCTGGCAGAGCTACCGTCGATTTTGAATCGTGTAATCGATAACAAACAATTCAAGTCCGAACTATCCCGAATTGAGCACCTAACCGGCATGGGAACCGGAAAACTGATCTTGGGCGAAAATCTGGATGACATCAGCGTTCAAATCGATGTGTCCGAATTTAATCTCAGGGCCCGCTATAATCGCCTGCCCCACCCGTTGGCAATCAAAGGCGGACGCTTTCAATTCAAAGGCGATGAGATCCGAGTCGGCGATTTGAGTGCGCAGATGCAGAATACGCATTTTTCCAAAATGTCCGGCCGGGTGAGCTTGGGTCATACTGCTAAAGTTGACATCCAAACCGGCGCTGGCACCATTGCCCTGTCCGAAATTTATCCATGGCTGAAAGGCCATGCGGATTTGGCAGAGTTTCTGAAGACCATCGAAGCAGTAAACGGATCGATCGCCGTCTCCGCTCTGGACCTGAAAGGTCCCTTTTCGAGTCTTTCAGCCTGGCGCTTTAATATCTCCGGAGACATACAAAACCTGGCCGTGAAAACCACCCATCTTCCCAAAACATTGGTTTTACCTCAGGGGCATTTCAAACTTGTTCCGGAGTCTTTTATACTCACTAAAGGCAGGGCGCAGATACTCGATTTAAAAACCGACTTTTCCGTCCAGGTCATTGGCTATATGGAAGGTGTTAACAAACTTAATTATAGCGGCAACGGTAAAATGGGGCCGGACTTTGTCCAATGGCTGACCCATGAAATCAAGATTCCAGCTCAATACCATCTCAAGCCGCCCATTAATTTTAAAAGCCTGGATGTTAAATTGAATCGGTCCGGCGAAATTGCCGTCGCCGGCAGCATGACCACCTCAAACGGTCCAACGGTTACAGCCGACATTCGGTTTACGCCTGATGAAATCGACATCCGCCAACTGACCATTCACGACAATGCTTCGAATGCTGAATTTACCCTGAATCACAAACCCAAAGCAAAGGTGACCGATCTCTCCTTTAAAGGGAATCTGGCTAAAGTCACCCTGGATCAATTTTGGAAGACAAATCGATTCCTTGAGGGAACCGTCAAAGGAAACCTTAAGGCCAAAATCGATTCAAACCACCCGTTGAATTCCGTGGTCAATGGCAACCTGGAAGCTCACCAAGTTTTTCTGCCACTTGAAACGGCCGGTTCGCTCCGTGTCCATCACACCGTTTTGAGCGCCTCGGAAAAGAAGCTGACCATTCATGAAGCCGATATAGATTGGTTGGACAATCGGTTTGAACTGGATGGACATATGTCCTTTAAGCCAGGCAGTATCTTTCTGGAAATGAACGCCGCAGCCGAAGAAATCGACGTGGCAAAGTTGGAAACCCTATTTAAAGACAACGGCAAAAAAACAAGCGCAGATGAAACCCCGTCTCCAAGTATTTTCCAAGGAACCCTCCACCTCGATGCCCAACGCGTGAAATACGGTTTTTATACCTGGTCGCCATACCGCGCCACGCTGATGCTCGAAAAAAACAGTTTGAGCATGCGGGTCCATGAAGCCGTGCTCTGCAACATCGCAACCCCCGGCACCGTCAAATTTTCACCACAAGGCGTATGGATGGAAATTATTCTGAGTTCCGAACCAAAAGAGATACAACAAGCCAAAGGCTGCCTTACAGGAAAATCGACATCAGAAATGATGGAAGGCCAGTTTCACACAGCAGGTACCATAAAAACGGAGGGGAAAACCGCAAATGAGCTACTCCGAAATTTAAGGGGAGACATAGAGTTTACAGTTAAAGACGGGCGTGTCTATAACACAGGCAGCGTTGGAACA
>JAFCZV010000591.1 GCA_019314155.1 Deltaproteobacteria bacterium | reverse complement strand
AACGAGTTTTGTCTTTCCTTTAACAAAAGGAAGGTTCCAGATCTCACCTAATTTTGCACTATTTCCTTTGTGGTAACTGCTGGGACTGCCGGAAAACATGATATAATCTTTGAGCACCGTGCCGATTCCTGTGAGCCAATGCGCCTTAAGAGCCGGAAGAGCAATCAAAGCGGTACACTTTTTAGGCATACGAGGGCCCCCTTGGGCATCTATTATCCTGTCTCTCGGAATTCCGGCATCAATCAATGAGCTTTTGACAGCATCAACGACTTCATCATGGGTTGGATTCAAATGTCCGGTGGGCACCAATCCGATCATGTCATCCGGCTTGACAAGACTTAACCAGGCCTCTTTTGTATTGTTTTGACCGGTAACCTTGATCAAAGTTTGCTCGAGCATTTTTTCCAATATTGAGCTGTTCACATTTTTTGAATCATCCATGGCGTTTTTATCGCGCACGATGGTCACTAAACTTGAACGAGCCGCTTTTGCATCAGCCATAGGCCACTTAAAACCGAAAATGGAAGTACCAACCGCTGCACCGATGGTTCCTCGTATAAAATCTCTTCTTGTTAACACAGGTTTTTTATCTTTCATGATAACCCCCTTTCTTCAATAAATTGGATTCAATTCTCCGAATTATTGTTATGGCGGATTTTTGGTCAGGACATCCAAATAGGATGACAATATATTTATTGAGCAATTCATAGGCCAGCCAACCATCTTCTAGTTTGAAAAGACTCGGGTTTTTATTGGCTGAATCTGATATGAATTCTTTCTTATGCTCAGGCAAATAGGCGTCATGAAAGTGATTAAGGGCTTTTCGTGCGCGTTCATGATTTTCATATTTCACCAAAAGAAACTGGCTGCGTTTTCGGTCACCGGAACTGGAAATGCGTTCATAGGTGGCCGTAACTGCTTCTGCCGTGAGATCGAGATCTAAAATATTTTCATGACTGAGGTAATAGATTGAATTTAACGCCAGATAGGATCGAAAAAAGCTCAATCTATCTCTACGCAATTTCCAGGCCGAATCAATCTGAAGGGGAAGGATTTTCAATAATTCCGGTTCCGGAGGACTTTTCTGGTTTGCAGTAATTGCCTTGCCCAGGGCAAGCACGGTTTGTTTTGATGAGGGAGTTTCACGGAAAGCCATTACTCGGGCATAAAGATTATCCGACAAGATGCGCAACAGACCCCCACCGTAAAGGGCTCTGTTCGATGGTGCAACGCTGTGAGCCGTCTTATTTTTGGATGAATGATTTAGGTTTACAGGCTCACCACCCCAATCGAGCGACAATAAACCAAAAGCATCATCAGGAGTTTCCATAAAATACAATTCCACTACGAAATCCCAGATAGAGTTCACCGGCCCCGTTCATATATTTGAAGATATTGGTGGAATCGATTATTTTAGAGGATTCAGGTCTGCTCCAGGCGCCAACCGATTTAGGAAGATCATATGGGCTCATTTCGGCATCGGCTCCTTTATGGGTTGCAAAGGCCATAATGATTGTTAGACAGAAAAATACGATCCTTATAAAACACCTCATTTTATTCACATCCTGAGTACGGTTCAGGCCTTGGCTCTCTTTTCCCGCTCTTTTTTCTCAATCACACAATAAATACCGCCTTCTTCGATGCCGGCCATTATTTGCAAGAAAACTATAGCAAGCAGCATAATATCAATTCACTTGCCAGGTATGCAGGTATGAGCAAATCAACACTACACCATATTTTCGAGAGATTTGTCGGCCAATCACCGATCCAATACTTGAAAAAAATCCGGCTTCACCAGGCGCAACTAATGATAGTCGGCAAAGGCTATAACGCTAGTGAGGCGGCATATAATGTCGGATACAACAGTACATCTCAGTTCAGTCGGGAATTCAAGCGGCAGTTCGGTTTGCCGCCAAGCCGCGTTTCTGAAAATCTATAGTTTGCAGAAACAAGAATTCGTACCCTCTTAACATTTTTTTGTCTGTCAAGTGTGGGTGTTTCCTCTGTTTTTCATTGCAACAGCTTCTACTCAAAACTGCCCTGAGCTATCCTTGCATGAACTTCCTTGTGATCTTCCTCGGTGGGAGGTGGCTGAACCACATGTAAGATTGTCAGCTCTGTCAGG
>JAFCZV010000187.1 GCA_019314155.1 Deltaproteobacteria bacterium | reverse complement strand
CTTTTCCTGTGGCCGGAGACCGTTTCAGGGGAAGAGTTTAATAGATCAGCGATCTCTTTTGTGCGAAGGCCCTGTTTTACAAGGTCCGCCACTTGAAGTTCCGTAGGTGTAAAATTCAGATACTTGTAGGACAGTTTGTGTGCAAATGGTGAAAGAATATCATCTATGTTTGACTGAATGATTTCTACAAAAATCTCCTGTCTATCATTAAGCGGCGTCTTTTTTAGTTTTACAATATACGGTATAATTAAATTTTTTATATTCATCAGTACTTTCTCTTCAAGCACTTTCTTGTCTCCATCTCTTTTTTCCAGTAAAATCTTTAAAGCCGAATTCAATTCCTCAAGACGCAGGTTTTTTCTTTTCAATTCTATTTCTCTTTCTTTGAGTGCCTTCTCAATCTCTTTCTCGTTGGTAACATCCCGTCCACAACCCACTGTTCCAATCATTTCTTTGTTTTCATCAAGAAACGGGGCCTTATGGACATCCAAAACAAGATATTCATTCCTGACAAATCCCTCCTCGAGTATGCGGCAGGCAACTTTCCGCTCTTGGACAATAGCGTCGGAATTAACACAAATTTCACCAAAGGTGTGTTCATATCCGGCATTCCGTTCCTTTTCGGCAATGATCATGTTTGTCATGCCAGTGGCCCTATCCGGACAATCACACATTATCAGTTTGTCGCACATGGCTTGGTTGACAAATATATATCTCCCATCCATATCTTTTGCCCATATCAGATCCGGAATATTATCTGCCATGAGCCGCATTAGCTTGTACAGACGATGGTATTCCTCTTCACTCTTTCTGAGCGCCTTTTCGGAACTCTTTTGCTTTGTGACGTCTCTCGCAATTCCAACAAGCCCTATAACCTTTCCATCGTTATCAAACTGAGGAACTTTTATTGCTTGAAACCAGCATTCTTTTCCATCTGCTCTGGTTATATGTTTAATAACTTCTGTAGGCTTCCCTGACTTGAAAACAATTTGGTCATCATGAACGTTTTTCTTGGCTTCTTGTTGGTCCGGCATCAATTCATAATCATTCTTTCCAATTACATCTTTTCTTGACAATCCAAAAGCTTCTAAGGTCTTGTCATTGGCACTAATATAACGGCTCCCTAAATCTTTACAAAAGATAGCATCATGGGCTGACTCTACCATAAATTGATATTTCCTCAATTCCTCCCCTGCTTCCTTACGCTTGCCAACTTCTTTTTCTAACTCCTTAACCCTTTGTTCCAAATCTTCATAGCTTGGTTTGTGGGCCATTAAAAATTCCTCCGGTTAGCAGTTTGAGTTTGCTTCAAGTTGACGACACGCTTCTGGGGCGAAATCAAATCCTGACCCTTTGGTTCAGGATTCTTTACTGAAATAAAATCATAAATCTTCATTTGTGGGTGTAGTTCTGGAGAAAAAAATCCAACTGGGATATCTGGTGTGGGGTTAATTCCTCAAACTGCAAACCCTGTTCCTTACTTTTTAAAAGACTTAATGAGGGCTTGGTGACTGCATGGGAAACCCAAACCGTATTAACAGGCACCTTCTTCAAATAAAAACTGTCTTGAACAAACAATATATCCAAATCAAACAATTCGTTATATTCGTCTTCGCCATAATAATAACGAAAAGCAAGACCACCTTTGCTGATGTTAGTGATTTGACCCATCTGAATATCTTTTGTCGCAGTAGCGATGGAACCCTCATTCATGGGCAGATCCTCAGTCTGTTCCTTCTTTGCGGGCGATGTTTTGATCATTGCAGCAACGGCTCCGCGCTTAACTTTGAACCGGGGATGCTTCCTACGCTCAATGAATTCTTTTCCGTTGTCCATAGCAGAATATCCTGATGTTGAAAAAACTGTAATACTTTAATACAATTTTCATGCCAGATGCCGCATTTTTGGTTTCGATTTTCTGAAATGCGCTACCCCCTAATTTTACAGGGAAATTTACGACTGTATTGAAAGGATGTGGAATATTATCGGGAAGACGGGGAACATAAATGCACAGAAAAATGTGCATAGTGCACATTTTTCTGTGCATAGTAATTGGATGCACCGGTTATGTAAACTTCGATTTCAACCCGTGTGAAATTGTCTACATCCATTGGCAAATGAGTTATTTCTTAAAAATCAATTGGTTGTACCCCTTAAACTTTGAACCCTGCCTGTTGGAGCGTAGCGGAAATCCCGTTATCGGGGTCCCGTCGGGAAGTTTGACGGGGAACCTGGAACCGATCAGTTTAGGCATAAATATGATTATAAATTCGATATCTATCAAATTGTTTAAGATGTGATCCCTTTTTTAGTTGTCACAGGTATAGTTCCCAGCGCAGATTCATCCTCCAACAAATCCACATGCCGATCTTTTGCTGGTTCTACGTCTACTCGTTTAGGCCAAAAGCCGTATTTCAGCCGATGGACCAGCAACCGGCAATCACTTAGCAACGCCAGAAGACTTGGGACCAGCACCAGGGTTAAAACAGTTGCAAAGGCAATGCCTGCGGCAATAGATAGGGCCATGGGAATGAGAAACTTAGCCTGAAGGTCCGTTTCCATAATCAGCGGAGCCAGACCGCCCACCGTACTGAGCGAGGTAAGAAAGATCGCCCTGAACCGCCGCGCACCGCCGTTGAGAATCGCATCAAAAAACGACATCCCTTCGGCAATATTCTCGTTGACCCTCTCGATCAAAATAATGGCGTCGTTAACCACTACACCGGTAAGTGCCACCATCCCGAATATACTCATAATCGACAGGTTATACCCTAAAAGCAGGTGCCCTAAAACCGCGCCGATGATTCCAAACGGCACCGTAAACAGAATCACGAAAGGCTGGGCATAAGATCGAAACATGGTAGCGATTATGATAAAAATCCCGAGGATGGCCAGGGGATAAGCCACAAACAAACTATCGAACGACTCCCGCATCTTTTTCTGTTCTCCCTGAAGCGCTACATGGAGTTCTGGATATCGTTGCTTGAGCTGCGGGAAAAAGTTTAAATCAAGCTCGGATAAAATTTCACTGGCATTGGCCTTGTTGGTATCAACATCCGCACTAACAGCCACTCGGCGCATGCCGCCGGTGCGGGTAATGGTAGAGTATCCCGGTGCAAAAGAGATGTCTGCGACTGAGATTAACGGAACTTCATACCCGTTTGGGGTCCGGATACGAACCCGTTCAAGGTCTGAAATACGGCTGCGTTCATCTGCGGTATAACGTACTTTGATCCGGATATCGTCTCTTCCCCGCTGTAGACGAACCGCTTCATCCCCATAATAACCAGCATAGATTTGTCTTGCCAGGTCCTCAACTGTCAGTCCCAGAGTCCTCGCCTCAGGTTTTAATTCAAGTCTCAGCTCGTTTTTCCCCTGAGAAAAATCAGAGCGGATCTGATAAATCCCTTCGAACTTGCGGAGCCTGTCCATAAGATCATCCGCTGCACCAAGGATGTCGTTCATATCATGACCCTGTAGCCAGACTTCGATGGGAGAACCCGGAGGTCCGGCTTGCAGGCCTGTGAAGGTCAAAGACTTTACACCAGGAATTGGACCGATCTCCTTTTCCCATTTGACCATTAAATCTTTTGAATGAATCCCACGCCGCTCTGAGTCTAAAAGTATGGCCTGAACCGAACCGAAGTGGGGTCCTGACTTGGGCAGATCCTCCAGGGTCTGGCCGATCAGGGATAGGCGATCTTCAATCAGCGGATCTCCGGAACGGGTTTGGGTATGCTCAGCCAATCGCAGAAGTGCTGCATCGATCTTTTCGATCGCATGTGAAGTAACATCCGGTGGAGTACCGCTGGGAAACTCCACGGTCGAGGTCATGATAAACCCGTCAATCTCAGGAAAAACTTCAAATTTCAGTATACCTCCTTTGACCAGCCCAATGGTCAATAGCAGCACACTAATGGCAATACAAAATGAAATATAACGATAGTATAGGGCCTTGCTCAGAAGCGGTGTATAAATGCGGGCCACAAACCATTCCATCCCGGAGCTGGTCAGGCGATGCACGGTTTCCAGTTTGCGAGTCAAACGGTTCATATTATTGTTTTTAATATTGGGATCCGGAAGGTGACTCAGGTGAGCCGGCAATAACATCAAACATTCCACCAGGGAAACCGCCAGACAGGAAATAACTACCACAGGCATGATGGCAATGAACTTACCCATAATTCCGCCGATATATAAAAGTGGAATAAATGCTACGATGGTAGTGATCACAGCAGCGATGACCGGCATCCCCACTTCGCTGACACCGTCAACTGCCGCCTTTAATGGTGGCTTGCCCTGCTTGCGGTGAAAATAAATCGCTTCGCCAACTACAATGGCATCATCTACCACAATACCCAGAACCATAATCAATCCGAAAAGCGATATCATGTTGATCGTACCGCCCACGGCCCATAAAATGGTCAAAGCACCTGCAATGGAAATCGGGATTCCCATGCCGCTCCAAAAAGAAAGCCGGGCATTTAGAAAAATCCACAACAGAATAAAAACAATCATCAGCCCGATCATTCCATTTCTTACCAAAAGATCGATCCGTGACCGGAGCATGTCTGTATTATCATAGAGAATTTTAATATTGGTGCCGGCAGGCAGTTGCCGTTCCTTTTGTGATAGATATTTTTGAACAGCCTCTGATATTACCAGTGCGTCTTCTTCCTGTGTTTTATAGACGATGAGAAGAACAGACGGTTCACCGTTTATCAGAGCATTTATAGGATCTTCCGTGAATCCATCGTTAATGGTGGCCAGACGGTCCAGTGTGATAATCTCACCTTCCGGCCGAGCCAGAACCACAATGGAAGAAAGTGTCTCACCCGTATACTTACGACCCATAGTTCGTACTCGGATCTCCTCACTTTGTGTACGTATAGTTCCGCCGGCAAGATTCAGATTG
>JAFCZV010000186.1 GCA_019314155.1 Deltaproteobacteria bacterium | reverse complement strand
ATAGCAGATACATGCAATCTTGAACTTGTTCCAATTAAGTATGGTTATCACTTATTGAAAAATAAGTTCACTATTCATCAAAAAGAGAAATCCAGGTCAATTCGTGTTTGTTGTGTGATAGATGGAGAAATGCAGTATGCGGAAGAGCGGCAAATTTCTTGATAACGCCATAATGGGAATTTCCCTGGAACTTTACCGTGCATACGAAATTGCGACATTTTCCCGAATTCAGCCAAATAGAGACCCAATCAAGGAGTTTTTCCGGATAACAGGCCACATCGCAAAATATCCAGTCGAAGCAGCTATCCGGATCTGGGAGAATTGAAAACGCGTTTCCCTTTCGAAATATTACGCCCGGCAACCGCATAATTTCAGGGACCGGATCAGCGCGATCAACGGCAAGCACACTGGCCCCGAGCTGCTGCAATACCCATGTCCATCCTCCCGGGCTTGCCCCTGCATCCAGACACGCATCCCCCGGTGCCGGCATCTTTTGAATGCGGGAAAACACTTCCCAGAGTTTCAGGTAGGCCCGGCACGGCGGCCCCTGTTTGCTTTCCACAAACCGCACCTCTCCGTGAGGAAAGGCGCTTGAACATCGTGCTGACGCCAGAACGAGGTCCGGCGTCAACAAGGTCCAGGATCCCAGCGGGCTTTGAGGGACAGGTTCCGGGAATCGCAATGGCCGTGCGGAAACGTGCGGAAGTTTCTCCTGGATTAACGTGGAGCGACGATGCCAGCGAAACGAATACATGATCCAGTTGCGCTGGATGGCACGCAGGGCTTTGGCGCCGTCCGTAATGGACCGTATCCGTAGTGTGCGAGGCTCCAGCCAGGTGTTTTGGGCCCAGTAGGAAGTTTGCGGCGGCCCGCTGGCAATGACCAGTCTGCCGTGAACGGCTTGCACCCCCTTCAGTTCCGCTGCAGCCTGATTGACAAAACCCTTTGGAGTCAGGTAAGCGGTAATTTGGGTATATTGCATAACGATGTTCCATTCAGCAGCCAAATCGAGAGATCAGTATGGTTATTCCGTTTCGAAAAATTGCAACAGGAGTCAACACGCTGACGACCAAAAATCCCTCTCTCTGAAATTCATAGAGGAAATCTTTTCAATCGGGGTCGGACCAAGCAATCATATTGAATTGTCGTTATAAACGCGCCATTGTATGCTGTGTGAATTCACAGTCTTTAAAAAGACCTAAAAGTAAAAATTAATAATCGAAATCAACTGTTGCGTTATCTTGCCAAAACAACAACCCGACGAGGGTTTATGCCAATTGCATATATCATATAAAGATCATCTACTGATACTTATAACCTTCTCAAAAATATAAAAATTATGAGATGGCCTTATAAAGACCGACCCAAAAACATCCGGTTAAAAATCAAGCCAGATTTCGGCTTCATTTCCGCAAATAATACAAACGGCATTCCCTTTTGTTTTTTTCTTAATTGCTTTCTGGGCCGATTTCGATTCGACCTTTTGGATCTCTTTTTCAGGTTCCAGAGAGCAGGTAATCATCATTTCAGATTCGTTTCCGCAATTTTTGCAATGACAAACTTGTTTAAACTTTTTTTCTACCATATCCTTCCACCTTATCACTATATCAATATTAAAAAATAGGTGCTGGTTGTGTCTGATTACAGATACCTTACCAGTCTAGCAACCTGAATCAACTCTAACTTTTTTACATATATCATAAAAATGAAATAGGAAAATCTCCTAAAAATGGAGAAGAATTTTCTTTTTGATCATACTACGCAATTGTATTCTTTGAATCCTCTTCGGCCTGTTTAATTTTTATTAGAAAACGTTTTTCATCTGCCCTGTAAATCATATAAAGAAATACTTCATCAAATCTATTCCGTGCACTAGGCTATTGAAAAATAAATACAGGCAGGCGCCCATGATCGTAAACCCGAAAACATAAAAAACCAGCTTTAAGGTGTGCGGCACACTTGCAATCAGGGTCTCTTGCAATGTGCCTTGCTCACGCATCCGCTCTATCCATGCCGGTCTTTCATGGCGGACTTTAGTAAAATCGGTGCTGCCTTCGAATATGGTTAGATCCATTGGGAAGTTGTGACGCCTGAGATGGCCGATGAAAAAATGAATGATAAACACGTGGGCCATGGCCAGAATTGCTTCGATGCGGTGTATCCACAGAACCGCGTTAAATACCCAGCCAGGCATGTAACGGCTGGAGAAAATCGGATTGTAAAGAATCAAACCGGTGCTTCCAAGGATGCAGATACCCCAAAAAACAGCCCAGTAATCGAACTTTTCCCAATAGGTCCAGCGGTCAAACCCCGGATGGGAGCGCTTCCCCGCCATCCAACCCAAATGCTGAAGCGCCTGGTGCACATCTGTAAAGCGGGGCAGAAGAGAATCGGGACCGTAGATGCTGCCGGGAAATCGCCGCCATTCGATACGACCCAGCATATAAATAACATGAAAACCAAAGGCGGCAAGCATAAAAAAGCCGGCCCACTTATGGATTTGGAGGGTCATGTTGTAGCCGCCGAAAAGGGATGCTAAAAAACGACCCCACGTTGTTCCGCCGAACAGTCGTGCCAGCCCGGTAGCCGTCTGGGTGAGAAAGGTAACGATCAAGACAGCATGAAAACATCGCTGCATCTTCGTGAAACGCATGATCCGCTGGGTTCCGTCAGACTTATCTGGCTTTTCGGTGCTGCGGAACTCACGCCAACCCCAAAAAATCGAGTGAGGTAGAAAAACGGCAAAGGTGCCAACTGCGATCGCCATCATGGTCCAAAAGGCGTAAAAAAGCAGTGGAAAACTTTTTCGGGTGGTCTTGAATCCCGGGTTGGGTTCATGAATGATATAGGTGGCATACGCTTTGGTCGCCCCTTTGTGGCACTTGGCGCATACTTGAACGAACCGACGACGAGGATTCAATTTTGAATAATAGTGGCGGTTACCGGCAATGGGATCCGGGCCGTGGCACTGACGGCAGGCGATTTGGGAGCGCGCATGATGTAGGCTTCGGGCTTGGCGGGGATGACATCTAGCGCAGGCCAATTGTTTGTATAACCTGAGCCCCAAGTGGGCGTCTGCCAGCAATCTGCGATAGCGGACTCGCGCGGTCTTGCGGTATTGGACGACCCTCGCGTGGACTGGGGCGTCTTTTTCCGAAAAAAACATGTAGGAATGGGCATTGCGCCGGTTAGGGTCGGGGCGCTCGAAGGACAATTTTTTCACCGAGGAACCGGAAAAATTCCCTGCAGACCGATCTTGCGCCACGGCCGGTTCGTACAACAGGACCAGGAATAAAAGCAAACCGATGGTGCGTCGCCATCCCGTCGCCGTTTCAGTCCCGTGCGAAGGTTGAGGGCCGGATAGGCCGTTGCCGTTGATAAAGTTCTCTTGGCAGTCTTTTCTTTGAAGTTCCGAACACATTTACCACCTCGGTCGGGGTTGATGGACGCGCAGCAGTAAACTTGTTTGCGACATACCGTCAAACAGCTTTTGCAGGGCCGCCAGGTCGGTGTTTTGGTGTTTATGACAGGTCTGGCATGAATTGGGGATGGCGGGGTCGGCCAACGTCTCTTTGGGCAGCAAGGTCTTGAATGTATGCGAACGAGAGACCATTGTACCGTTTTTAACGATGCGCGGCATATGACAACCAATACAGTTGGCAAACGAGTGAATGGAGTGGGCCATGTTAGCGTTGAGCGCCTTGTGGCATTGCAGGCATTGCTGGGACCCTGCCCCTTTGGTTTGAAATTGCGTCGGCGGTGTCCCCAAGCGGTGGACATAGTGACATGAAATGCACGTGACTCCCTCCCTGGCGTGAGTAGACCGCTTCCAATCGTTGAATTGCATGTAACGCCCTTTGGCAAACTCATTGGGATAGACGAATTGACTGTCGCCGGCAGCGTAGGAGGTTGCCTTATAATACATCCCCAAGGCCCGGCCGGGAATATATCCCACAGGCCAGTCTATGTCCTTAACTTTGGTGGATTTACCCCGGCTGTGGCAGGCCCCGCAGATCTGGATCCGGAAGCCGACCGGCAGGTGGGAGGGGTTGACGATAGTCCTGTATTTTTCAAAAACTGCTGTCTCGGGCAAAGCCGCATGAAGGGAGCCCGGACCGTGGCAGGCTTCACAGCCGACCCTTGCTTCTTGGAAGGTTTGTTTTTCTAGATCAACGCCGGTGACGTGGCAGCCGGCGCATTTTTTGATCCAGGGACGCTGATCCCAGTCTTTTTCCCGGTAAGCAATCCAATGCTCTTCCTTGGCGCTGTATTTAATAGGCGCAACATAAAGTGTCCCGTTTTTTTCCACCACAAATCCCTGTTCCCACTGCATGCCTAAAGTGTATTTGACTTCGCTAAGTTTGGGGATATAGATCTCTTCTATTGGCAGGCGCAGTGATTTTTCGATTCGCTTTAGGTCGGAGCGGATGATTGCAGGATCGATATCAGCCACCAGGGCATCCAGGTTTTCTGTCACGTCTTGCAGGCTTCGACTGTGCAGGGTACTTTTCCAGGAGTTGTAATGTTCCAAATGACAGAATTCGCATTTATCTGACCCAATGTACGTTTTGGGTTTGGCCAGCAACTCTTCCATGTTGATCTGGATTTCAGCCGATTCGGGGCCACAGCCAGCCAGTCCAACAACCAGCGAAACAATCAAGAGGTGTAGGTAATATTTCATTGCTTATCTCCTACTGACTATGATTTTCAAGAACGATTATGTGAATGACAAACGCGCACTATCAGGACTCAATGAAGGCATCATTTTTTTTATCTCAAACTAATCTATTTATCCCTACAACGCATTTCCCATTTTCCCTCAAGGAGATTCTTTCTTTTAATCTTTTTTCATCCTGAATAAAAAGCTCCTTGGGAAGGGACGCTATAGCCTGAAGAATTAATTCATGAAATCGGTTTTCAGGTTTTATTAAAGAGTAATAAACCCACCTCCCATCTTTTTTCTCTCGAATGAGCCCGGCATTTTTTAAAACTTTAAGGTGTCGAGATACGTTATATTGGCTAATGGCGAGTGCATCCATGATTTCACAGACACATAGTGGTGTGCTCGTCCGGTACAATAACCATGCTGTCCTCAAACGGCTATTATCGGACAACCCCTTTAGTACATTAACAAATTCTTCCATTTTAGCCTCATAATCATATGCATACAAGCCATTTTAAGCATATATTGCACCAAAAAATCTTAAATGCAACTGTAAAAAAGAAATGGTGTTATAGAAATGAAGAAGCCAAACGGAGGTAACCATTCAATAAAACAGGATGCATTTTTGTTGTTCAACGTTAAGCCATTATTTGATGTCCTAAAAAAAAGGTGATCATCTAAAATATGGGTATTGAAGAATTGAAGTATGAGATAAAAACCAAAGGATCTGATCTTTTGAATTCTTTATTTTATCGCCTTTTTTAGATCATAAACAGTGTGATTCAATTATTGCCACAAATTGTTTCTACCTGAGTAATGTACTTATTTTTTTATGGCAGGTGGGAGGAATCCATTCCGGAATATAAGAAAGCGATACGTCTTAATCCTATTCCGCCGAATGCCTATTTGTGGAGTTTAGGATTGTCCTACTGTTGGACAAGGCAATACGAGGAGGCAATAACTTGGAGTGAAAAAGCAGTCCATAAAGAGCCCGATTCTTTTTTCGTCTGTATGATGATGGCTGTATTCTATAACTTGTCAGGACGTGAGGAGCAAACTCGTGCAGAAGCCTCGGAGATCCTTAGGATAAATCCCAAGTTTTCTGTTGATAAATATGAAAAAAACTCACATAAAAGAATCAAAATGATAGAGAACAGTTTCTTGGTGCCTTGCGCAAGGCAGGGCTGAAGTGGTGGGAAACAAGCAACTTCGATTAGAGTGAAAAATAGCGGTTATTTTTTATTCTGTGAGTTGTGCAGATATCTTGCCAAACTCACAACCTGAAGCTGATTCTTATTTGTTACATATATCATTAAAATGAAATGGGCAAACCCTCAAAAAAAGATTTGCCCCT
>JAFCZV010000185.1 GCA_019314155.1 Deltaproteobacteria bacterium | reverse complement strand
TTCTAAGTTCTTTGCCTATTTCAATTAATTTTGCATACATATCAAAGCAGTGGGTCATCATTTTTCTGTTGTCTTCATGCAAATATTTTTCTGCTTTCTTTTTCTCTTCTTCCGCAACTTTTTCTATTTCATAGATGATGTCTTTATACCACATCTTTGACATCGGCAATTTAATGCTGTAATCTTCCCCTTCCTCATTCAAGGAAAAGTTAGTTTCAACGAATGGATAATTACCGCTATAACCGATTTTCATTTCTGCCATGGTTGCGCTCCTTTTTAACAGTGGGTTAAATAACATCCGAATTACCCTTGCATAAACAACAGGGTTAATCTATCACTCCTCTGACCTTTGTCAAATAAAAATTGCTTTAACATTTTATCCGTTTTAAAAAATGTCGTGTTCAGACAATTCCGGCCCGTCTCGGATTTCTCATCAATTTCTTGACACTTATAGAGCATTATCCTACCCTAAATGAGCGAAAAAAAATTGAGAAAATCTAAAAATTTAATTTTTTCTATGTCAGGGAACAATACCATGGAACTTTCATCTTTAACTGCAATCTCTCCCATCGACGGCAGGTATCGAAAATCTGTTGAAAAACTAACCGATTATTTTTCCGAAGGTGCATT
Source organism: Deltaproteobacteria bacterium (assembly GCA_019314155.1). Classification (GTDB taxonomy): domain Bacteria; phylum Desulfobacterota; class Desulfobacteria; order Desulfobacterales; family UBA11574; genus JAAXQD01. Next base: position 4,291 of record JAFCZV010000185.1, on the reverse strand, counting down.
GATACAATACCGTGTGCAGATTGAAGTGAAATATTTTATCGAATTGTGCAATCTGCCCCTGCCTCAACTGGCGGATTTTGACAAGAGCATGTTTGAAACCTTGAGGCGCATTTATAAAAATTTTTCACATGAAGATGCCCGACACGTCAAAGACATCGAAGCGGTCACCAATCATGACGTCAAGGCGGTGGAATATTTTCTAAAGGATAAATTCGACGAACTCGGATTGCATCGCGCTAAGGAATTCATTCATTTTGGCTTAACATCTCAGGATATCAACAATACTGCCATACCGTGTTCGTTAAAAGATGCCTGGAATGACGTATTGGAAAAGCTTCTGGATGAGGTGATAGACACTTTGAATGAAAAAGCGAAACAATGGAAAGATGTCGCTATGCTGGCGCGGACCCATGGCCAGCCGGCCTCGCCCACCAGTCTGGGCAAAGAAGTATATGTATTTGTTGAGCGATTGACAAAACAGAAAAAACTATTAAAAACAATTCCGTTTTCAGCTAAATTCGGCGGCGCCACCGGGAATTTCAATGCGCATTGCGTTGCTTATCCGGACATCGACTGGATTGCATTTGGAAATCACTTTGTAAACGAAGTTCTGGGTCTTGATAGATCAAAAGTCACCACACAGATAGAACATTATGATCATCTGGCTGCATTTTGTGATAATATTAAAAGGATCAATACCATTCTTATCGACCTGGATCGGGATATATGGTCGTATATCTCCATGAAATATTTCATACAGAAGATCAAAGACAGTGAAGTCGGATCTTCAGCCATGCCCCACAAAGTCAATCCCATAGACTTTGAAAATTCAGAGGGCAATCTAGGGGTGGCCAATGCGATCCTGGAGCATCTTTCATCAAAACTCCCGATTTCGAGACTCCAAAGAGATTTGACCGATTCCACAGTTACCAGAAATATTGGCGTGCCCCTGGCCCACACCTTGATCGGTTTTAAATCATTGTTAAAAGGACTGGGCAAATTGGTTCTGAATAGAGAAGCGATCCAAAACGACTTGCAAGAAAACTGGGTGGTTGTGGCCGAGGCCATTCAGACGATTTTGCGCAGAGAAGGGTATCCGGAGCCCTTTGAGGCGGTGAAAGCATTAACACGAACCCATGCGCATATTGATCAAAAAACAATTGAAGCGTTTATAGAAGATCTGGATATTCCGCGAGCCGTTAAAGAGGAATTAAAGAAAATTACACCTGAAAATTTTACGGGCGTCCACGATTTTTAATATATCCAAGCAGTACACGCCTAAAAATAACCCTAAATGAGCGTAAACAAAACGAGAAGAATGTTTGATCTGTTTAATTTGTAAGCAATTTCCCTTTGTAAGTTCAGGTGTGTATTTATTACTCTTCTATAAATGAGATATAAATTTATTAAAAGATCCCATTTTGTTTACCCGTCGGGAAAGCCGATGATACCCCACCTTCTTCGTTATCAAGGGCTCGCAGTAGACAGCTACGGCTTCACCCTTGATGTCTCGAATCTGGGTCATCCTCGACTTTCGCTCAATTAGGGTATAAAATCCACTCTGCTGGCAAATAAGATCTTATAATAAAAAATCCCCCCATCGTTCGATCATTTTAAATGGAAGGCTTCAAAGAAATAACTTCTAATCGCTTTAGAAATTACGCATACAGATGAAAGTTTTTGACCCCATCAATACATTGCTTAAAGGAACCAACCTCATCGAAGCAAGTGCCGGTACGGGTAAAACGTATACCATTGCCGGGATTTTTTTAAGACTTATCCTCGAAGAACGGCTTGCGGCGGATCAGATACTGGTGGTGACGTTCACCAAGGCTGCCACTGAAGAGCTTAAAGAAAGAATCCGGAATAAGCTCCTCATGGCAAAATCGGCCTTATTAAAAGGGGGAAGTAATGATGATTTTATTGATACGCTTGCTAAAAAATATGACAATTCGGACTTGGCCATTCAACTGATTCAGGATGCCATCGTCGATTTTGATAATGCTGCCATTTTTACTATACACGGTTTTTGCCAAAGGGTTTTGCATGAGAATGCTTTTGAAACTCAGAGTCTGTTCGACACAGAACTTGTGACGGATTCCATTGGCTTGTCGCGGGAGGTTGTGGATGATTTCTGGAGAAAGCACTTTTACAGTTTGCCGGCGCAATTTTTAAGCTATATCCTAAAAAAAATATCCGGGCCGGAATATTTTTTAAAGCTTCTGACCCAAAAAAGAGCGGCGGACATCCGGATTATTCCGGAACTTGAGGAACCTGATTTAATAAAGAGCCTTGGTGATTTTGAAAAGGTTTTTAAAAAGCTAAAAGCTTGCTGGCCCGACGCACGCGGCCCGTTGATGACGCTGTTAAAAGACCCGTCCCTTTCCGGTACAGTTTATGGCAGCCTGAAACCCAAACCACACCCGGCGGGGGTTTCAAAAAGAGACCTAACGGTTGCTTCCATGATTGCCTCAATGGATAGCTTTGTCGATGAAAAATCCATAGGCTTTCCATTGTTCAAAGGTTTTGATAAATTTTCGTCCACCAAAATAGAACATTCCACCCGAAAAAACTATACCCCTCTCTCACACGATTTTTTTGATCTATGTGATGCGCTGCACATCAAAGGTGTCTCCCTTGAAGCTGAGATGGAAGCCTATTTGGTATATCTCAAAACGTTGTTTTTCAAGTTTGCACAGGCGCAGTTTTTGCTTCGAAAAAAGAGGCGCAACATTCACTTCTACGACGATCTCCTGGTAAAGGTAAAAAATGCGCTTGAAGATAATGGTGGGAATAAGCTCGCAACAGCAATTCGGCTGAAATATCGGGCCGCCCTTGTGGATGAGTTCCAGGATACGGATTATATCCAGTATGAAATATTCACCCGGCTCTTTGCATCAAAAGAAAACACCCTGTTTATGATCGGTGATCCGAAGCAGGCCATTTACGGCTTCCGAGGCGCAGATATTTTTTCTTATATGAAGGCTGCCCGGAGTGTTGATTCAAAATATACCCTGATAGAGAACTGGCGTTCAACGCCCGGTTTGATAACGGCTGTAAACACGCTTTTTTCAAATTCCCATGCCCCGTTTGTCTATGATCAGATCGGGTTTGAAAAGGGTGTCTCCGGGGGGAAAGGCGAAAAGATTGACCCCACATTTTCAGCCCCTTTAGTGCTCTGGTATTTAGAGCCGGAGAAACACTCGAGCAAACCCAAACCCCTGAGCAAAACAGAGGCAGTTCCGCTGATAGCAAGAGTGGTTGCCGGCGAAATCTTGCGCCTTATTTCTAAGGACAAAAACGGGGGATGCGATAATGTTTCAGATCGTATTAAAGCAGGTGATATTGCTGTTCTTGTCCGCACAAATCGACAGGCACAAATAATCAAGAGCTGCCTTTCATCAAAGAGAATTCCATCGGTTCTCCAACATACGGGAAACATTTTTCATACCCCAGAGGCCCTGGAATTGGAAAGGATTCTTTTAAGCATTGCCGAACCCGCAAACGAACGGCTGTTTAAAACCGCTCTGGCGACCGATATCGTCGGTGTTTCCGGCATAGAACTCGATTCAGCAGGGGATAACCCTTTCTGGTTGGCCAACAGATCCGATGACTTCAGGGAATATTTCCGATTGTGGAGCCGGTACGGTTTTATCCGGATGTTTCGAATGTTAATGGTCCGAGAGAGTGTCAGGGAACGACTTCTAGGGCTTTCGGATGGGGAAAGAAGACTGACCAATCTTCTCCATTTGACAGAAATTATTCACCAGGCGTCGGTTGATAAAAAACTTGGGATGACCGGCCTCCTGAAATGGCTATCGGAACAAATACGCGCTGTTACGCCTGAATCTGAAACCCATCAACTTCGACTTGAAAGTGATGACCAAGCCGTAAAAATCATAACCATCCATAAAAGCAAAGGTCTCGAGTACCCGGTTGTGTTCTGCCCCTTTGCGTGGGACGGGTCTGTGATTAAAGGCAGCGAGGTTCAATTTCACAACAGTGAAAACAATGATGCGCTGACCTTCGATCTCGGGTCAAAGGAAATCCGAACCCACTTGACCAAAGCCCAAAATGAACTTCTGGCGGAAAACCTGAGATTACTTTATGTGGCCCTAACACGAGCGATAAAAAGATGCTATCTTATCTGGGGTCGATTCAATACTGCTGAAACTTCCGCCATCGCTTACCTGTTACATTATCAAGCGCAATCCGCGGATGTTTTCAAAAAAGAAGATCTGGTTACATCTTTAAAAACAACTGTGTCAGAAAAAAATGATGCGGATATGCG
>JAFCZV010000184.1 GCA_019314155.1 Deltaproteobacteria bacterium | reverse complement strand
GCAATTGAACGTGCACGAGAACAACATCCAGCATTTCGAATCCTGGTCAGATTCGTTGGAGCCACACCTGAATCCGTTCTTGGCCACACTCTGTTCGAGGATCTATGTCAGGAATTGGGCAACAAACCAACGGGGTCGCGTCTTCATTCTTGACAGTATTACCAAAAACAAAGAAATGCCCAACAAGGCCAATTAACGCAGACGCCTAAAAGCAGTACGACTTTCACTTTATCTGCCGTCTAATTAATCTTTACAACGCAAAGGCCTTGGGGAAAATCGGCGCTGGTTATTGCTGGCGTTCGATGCCATAAATTGGTATTGACCTCACCCATAAAATGTATTACTATTACCAGTAATACTTATTACTGGAGGTCAAATTATGAGAGTAACCACAAAAGGTCAAGTTACAATTCCCCAGCACATTCGCGAAAAATTGGGGATAACCCCAGCAACAGAAGTTGATTTCGTCGAGGAAGAAGGCCGCATATTTTTAGTGAAACAAAAAGGGAAAAAAGCCGTGACCCGTAAATTTGCAAAATTACGTGGCGTTGCAACCGTCAAAATGACGACAGATGAGATTATGGCCTTAACGAGGGCAGATAGATGAAGGGCCTTCTCGTTGACTCAAACGTTATTTTAGACATTTTCCTTGATGATCCTAATTGGGCTGATTGGTCTGAATCTGCATTGGCAAATTATAGCGCTTACACAACGCTCTATATTAACCCAATAGTCTACACTGAAGTCTCTGTTGGTTTTGAAAAGATAGAAGAATTGGAGTCAGCTCTCCATAAAGGCGGATTCCAGATGTTGGAAATTCCAAAAGAAGCTCTTTTTCTGGCGGGGAAAGCTTATCTCAAGTATAGAGCGGGCAAAGGAATCAAGAGATCTCCTTTGCCCGATTTCTATATTGGAGCACAAGCAGCTGTACATGATCTGGACTTAATTACACGAGATGTAAGCAGGTACCGAACATATTTTCCAACAATCAGACTGATCTGCCCATAGAGAATATAAGGTCGCATCATCGAACAAGCCCTTGAACTCAGACTGGGTTTCGCTGGCGCTCATCCCAGCTGGTTAAGGGCGCCGTTTGCGATGCAATGAATAACACATGTGGGATTATTGGTTGGAATCGTATAAAATTAAAGGAAAAAGCTATTCACCATACATATCAGTTATGAGCTTACGCAATTGAGCAGCTTTTTTGATAATTCATCAATTTTCTTTTTCAATCTTTTTTTGCTAATAGTGCGTATTTGGTCAACGGCTACTTCAGCTTTTTTATTCGCGCATTTAATCTGAAGTCGGGTTCTCCATTGTGGGTGCAACTTTGAGGTTAATGGACATACGACAACGGTTTCTAAATATTGATTCATTTCATCTTGACTAATAATAACAACCGGGCGTACTTTTTTTATTTCGCTTCCTATCGTGGGGTTGAGGTCAGCAAAATAGATTTCGTACCTTTTAATATTCAAAGTCTTCATCCTCCAGTCCGTCAAGAAGCGTTGTGTCAAAATCGTCCCAATTTTCTTTTTCATCAGCCATGGATTTATATGTATCTTCCCAAGAAAGTTTACTGTCTTCTTTTTTACGAAGAAGCAGTCCTCTGTCTGTTTCTTCAAGTAAAAGGGAATTTTTAAGGCCATATTTTTGAAGGAGTGGCTTGGGGATGCGAACTCCTTTGGAATTTCCAATTGGGACTAGTTTGACATCCCTTGCTCGTATTTGTTTTTCCATGAGTATTGCTCCTTATTTTATTACATCAATTTGTAACTATTGTAATTACATTTTTCTGTAAAGTCAAGTTTGAAATTAAAAGATCGGTTGGCACATATTACACTGTAATAGCAAATATTTCGCACAACAAAACAGTGGAACGGGACCGGGCTAAGCTGGGGCTTTTTTGAAATGCATTTTCAGGTTCATGGGCACTACACTTAGGACGCTTTGTGCAGATAATCCGCCCGGCCCCTCACTTTCGCGTTATGTGCCATATAAATAAATCATGGCAATACTCCGTTGCACAAAAAAGTTGCTGACAGAATTAAAAGCCAAACCATCGGAAGGGACTATGTCTTCTAATGAGTTGGGCAGTTGGCACGCAAATCTTTTAAGAATCGATAGAAGGAAATGTATTCTTTTTACGCACGATGCGACGCTCTATTCATTTTTTGTACCAGGACTTAAGAAACCCCAATTTGAAAATGTCCGAGAGGTATTTGGACAGAATCTATTTAAAAATCTTCTTTGGGAAAACTTCCCACAGAATCAAATCGAGATTGTATTAGATGAACACCGCGAGATTATAATCGAAAAAACGAATAATCGGAGCGTATTGGGCTCAATGAACGATCTTGCTTTTCAACTAAAATATCGAATTGGTGCAATGGGTGGACTGGTCAATGTCGATCTTGCAGAATTAAATCATGAATTAAATCGTATTCCTATGAGTGCCATAAAGGAAATTTTTAGTATCGACGAATTAAGCAAATTATTAAACAAACTAAGCACATAACCATGTGCTGGACGCTGACTGGGGTTACGCTGGCGCTTCACCCCAGTCAGGTCAGCACCACGTTGGGCGTAGCCATTTATAAAGAAATCTCACTTAATTTTTAGCAAAGCAACTGTAACAAAAATGTTGACACTGTAACAAAAAATGATACAATACAAAAATGATTAAAAGCTTTAAGCACAAGGGGCTCGCTGAACTGTTCGAGCGGGGCCGTTCACGCCGTGTAAGACATGATTTACAATCACGTTCTCTACGACGTTTGGAAGCTTTGGATCAAACAGAGTCATTAACGGATTTAAACGTACCTGGATTCAATTTCCACGGCCTGCAGGGAATACCTAAACGTTATAGTATCCATGTTAACGGCCCATGGTGTATCACCTTTGAGTGGAAAGAGGGTGAGGCGCTAAGGGTCGATCTTGAACAATATCACTGAGGTGAAATTATGGGAGAATATTTTGTTAAGCGTCCTTTAAAACGTCCACCGGTTCATCCCGGTGAGATTTTGCGTGAAGATGTGCTTCCAACCCTTGTCATGTCAGTAAGCGAAGCTGCAAGACGTCTTGGTATTTCTCGGCAGCAGTTACATCGCGTTTTAGCCTGTACTCATCCAATTACAACGGATATGGCGCTTAGGATTGGCAAGTTTGCCGGCAATGGGCCAGGCCTCTGGCTGCGTATGCAGCAAGCATATGATTTGTGGTATGCTGAGGATAGGATGAAAGACGAGTTGTCTAAGATTGAAACAGTTGCATCAGATGGATCCAGCGTTCAACAAGCGCTTTAACTCAGACCGGGAAAGCGATGCCATTTTTCGCTTTTACCTGTGTATCATTAAATCATTAAATATATCTTTAGCATAAGATCGGTTAGCTTTCCCGGCTGGTTAAGCGTAGCGTTATGTGTATTGAGTAAAAATGAAAGTTTCTGAACATACTATTTCATTTTTGAGTTCGATTATAACTGGTGATGGAGGAATAGCGCCCTATAGGTCTGGACCTCAGTTGATTACCTTTTTCAATCAGTTCGGTTCAGAGGAAGAATATGGTAGCGGTTTTCCATCTCGCTGGTATTACGCGGAGGAAAAGTTGCGAGAATTTAATGATTCTCCGAAAATGGAACTCATTGTAATGGCACCGTTGACCCTCGGCACTTCATAGGAACAGAATATGCTGTAGAGAAGGCTGTAGATCATATAAACCAGTTTGGTTCTTCTCCAATTTAGTTGGAGAAGAGGGTCCAAGGATTCCAGGGGTCAAGGATTCAAGGGTTTGTTTTCTAAAGACTTTATCAGCGCTTTTAACATTCTTTCTATTTCTGCGATGTCTTTTTTTAGTGTACCCAATTCACTTTTTTCAATTAAATCTAAATCTCCTGCTAATAATATCTGTGTTTCCAATTCACAAACAGAACCATAAGATATGTAATTCTTTAGCATTTCACTCGAACCCTTGGATCCTTGAATCCTTGAATCCTCCATGAACACCCCTACTCAATTGGAGATGACACACTTATTTTACCCGAATTAACTACAACTAATCGGGAGATGATTCACCAGTTTTTAGAATATGATAAATACGAAATAATTCCAGATGGTTAATTGTTTAGGACTTTTTACGAACTCATCAATAATAATAGTTCTGCCTCGAAAAAATTGTTCAGGCGTCTTGACCCGACACATTGCACGTGTTATTATACGTGTAATGTGAAGGAGGTGCTTGTAATGCAAAAAAAACTCACAGTTACCATAGACGAAGAGGTTTATGAAGGCCTGCGAACAGTCATTGGACCACGAAAAATCAGTCGTTTTATTGAAGATTTAGTTCGCCCGCATGTTGTAAAAAAAGATATGTATGCTGCCTATAAAGAAATGGCTGCTGATCAAATCAGGGAATCTGAAGCCCTTGAATGGGCCGAAGGTACGATTGGAGATTTGAGCGATGAAAAGAGGTGAAGTGTGGTGGATTAATTTCGGGCCTTCCATCGGAGGTGAAATTCACAAACAGAGACCAGCAGTCATCGTAAGCAATGATGCTGCGAATCATTATCTGAACAGAGTTCAAGTTGTGCCCTTAACGAGTAATGTTGATAAACTTTACCCAAGTGAAACATATGTGACGTTTCATGGCAAAAAGGCTAAGGCTATGGCGGATCAGATTACTACGGTAAGCAAGAAGCGGCTAATTAATTCAGCAGGGTCGATATCTTACACTGAAATGGAGGGTGTCGGCAAAGCAATCACCACCCAGCTCGACCTATAAGGCAGAACCTATAAGGATTGACACGACCTGAAAGGTCGTATTCAATCTATTGTTCAAGAAGCCCGGTTTACTGAGATATTTGTATAAGGGTATTGCTTCGATGATCGGTCTTCGCTTTAAGCTACGACCCGATAAATCTGAGAGAGGGAAGTCCTCCGGAATCGATAGAGCTCGGGGGGCGAAGATGAACAGAGGCTTTCTATCCACGAGACAAAGCTCGGAACAGGTTGAGTAAAACAGTATTTGCAGGTTTTCAGCTACCCTGAATCCGCAAATACTCTTTTGGACGGCAACAGTGAAGCGCCCTGCCCTGACTGTAGCAAATACGCATCGTGGCGGGTGACCATTTATCTTTGTTTTTGCGATGCAGGAAATAATCTTGAAGTTGCACCTCGGTGATTTGATCGGGGCTTTTGTTGTAAAAATCGACGAGCATGCGAACGGATCTTGTATAGCATTGCTGAGTACGTTCGCTCATTCCGGCCCCGCAAAGCGGGATCTACGCTTCACTCCGACAAGCTTGCAGGGCTTTCATGGAATTTTGGTAATAATCTTTCATCATTAACTCTCCTTTCTTGGTTAAGGTTATTAAAATGCTTATTGACAATATGTAGCCAGGTGACTACAGTCTAATCATGATCGAAATTCGTAAGACTGAAGTTTTTTATAGGTGGCTTGATAACTTGAACGATATCCGTGCGCGTGCACGTATTTTGGTACGGATCGAAAGATTGGCAGCAGGAAATCCTGGTGATGTTAAGCCTGTGGGGGAAGGCGTTTCAGAATTGCGGATCGATTATGGACCAGGTTATCGAGTTTATTACAAGAAACAAGGCCGATTTGTGGCCATTTTGCTGGCTGGTGGTGACAAACGCACCCAGTCTAGAAATATAAAAACCGCCTTGCGTCTAGCAAAGAATCTATAGGAGTGTGTATCATGGCTAAAACCATCACAACCCGCTACGATGTCGCTGAGCATCTTCGGACCCCAGAGGAAATGGCTGCTTATCTTGAAGCTTGTTTTGAGGAGGCACATGGAGATGCTGCTTTTATTGCTAAAGCCCTGGGTGATATTGCCCGCGCCAAGGGTATGTCACAGGTTGCTCGTGACGCCGGCCTGTCCCGAGAAAGTCTTTACAAGGCACTGTCTGGGGAACGTAGCCCGACATTCGATACAATTCTTAAAGTTATGGGAGCACTCGGCTTAAAATTGCATGCAGAAGCGGTTCAAGTAAATAGGTAAAGAATCCTGGCCCAGAGGGCCAGGCCTTGGGCTACCCCTGGAAGGGGCTGTTTCCCTGAAAGCCAAACAAGTTAAAAGTGATCTAAAGTGATCTAAAATGCCTATTT
>JAFCZV010000183.1 GCA_019314155.1 Deltaproteobacteria bacterium | reverse complement strand
GACGGTATCGAGCTTCTCCGAAAAATTAAACACGAAAATCCGGAAACAGAGGTCATAATGCTCACCGGCCACGGGGATTTAGATCTGGCCATAAAAAGTTTAAAATTTGAAGCCACCGATTTTATCACAAAGCCAATCAACGATGACGCCTTGGAATTGGCCCTGAAAAGAGCCTTTGAAAAAATTGCAATGAGAAAAAAACTAAGGGAATACCATCGAAACCGGGCCATGAATGATATTCTCATCAATGAGCTTATTCAGGAAGACGTTATGATAATTGGATCCGACTACCGGGTTCTGGATATCAATGAAACCCTCCTGAACAAATTAGGACTGGATAAGGAGGAGGCCGTCGGTCGGCACTGTTATGAAATTACGCACAGGCAAAATACACCATGTTCCGGTGAGAATCATCAATGCCCCCTTGTACAAACGCTCAAGACGCATAAATCTTCCAAGGAAACCCATGTCCATAAAGACAAGAACAATAACAATATCTATTATTCAATTTCTGCATATCCTCTGTTTGAAAACGGCCAAGTGATAGGCGCCATTGAGCTGTCCCGGGATATTACGGATGATATCAATGCACGGCAGGCAATGATGAAACAGGACAAACTGGCATCCATCGGCCGGTTGTCCGCCGGTGTTGCCCATGAAATCAATAATCCTTTAACCACAATTCTAACCAGCACAATGTTGATGCAGGAGGATGTCGCCCCTGATGATCCCATTCAAGAGGAATTGGAAACCATCGCCAATGAAGCCCTTCGCTGTCGAAAGATCGTTACCAGTCTTCTAGATTTTGCTCGCCAGACAAAGCCAGCCAAAAAGCATTACAATATCAACAAAATTGTTGGTGAATGTATCAAGTTAACTCGAAAACAGGCGACATTCCATGATTTAACCATCGTAACGAACCTTTCCGATGACATGCCGACGGTGCTGATGGATAAAGATCAGATACAACAGGCGGTTATCAATCTCATTCTAAACGCCACAGACGCAACGGATTCTGGAGGAACAATCACGGTTTCAACTCAATTTATTTCACAGAATAAGGTTGTTGAAATAGCCATAAGCGACACCGGCAAAGGGATTCCCGAAGAGAAGACAGATAAAATTTTTGAACCTTTTTTTACCACCAAGGACAGTGGAACCGGGCTTGGATTGGCCATTACCCATGGCATCATCGGTCAACACGGCGGGACGATAGATGTCAAAAGCAACCAGAGTCAGGGAACGACTTTTACGATCAGACTTCCCCAAAGCCAAGGAAAACAAAATGGCAATCCATGATCCTCTTATCCTCATTGTCGATGATGAGCCGGCCATCTGTAGGAATTGCGAAAAAATACTGACGAAGATGAACTATGAAGTCAAGTACGCCCTCAGTGGTTATGATGCGCTGAAGATGTTGGAAGCGGAACAGTTCGATGTGGTGGTCACCGATCTGAAAATGAGCAACCTGGGGGGCATGGAGGTCTTGCGGCGTCTAAAAGAGACTCACCCGGAAACCATGGTAATTGTAATTACCGGATATGCCAGTGTTTCTTCGGCTGTCGAAGTAATGAAGATGGGCGCGTTTGACTATCTCCCAAAACCGTTTACGCCCCACGAACTACGTTCCGTTGTCCATCAGTCTCTTGTGGAAAGAGAAATATTGCTTCAAAATCAGCAACTTATGCAGAAAAAAGTTCGACTAAAATCATTTTCTCATCAGCTCATTGGAGACAGTCCTAAAATAAAAAAGGTTGTCTCCATGGTACAAAAGGTTGCCCCCACCGATTCGACGGTTCTTGTTTACGGCGAAAGCGGAACCGGAAAAGAATTGATTTCAAGGGCGGTCCATGCCAACAGTTCCAGAAAAGATAAGGTGTTTTTTGCGGTAGATTGTGGAACGTTATCGGACAACCTTCTGGAAAGCGAATTGTTTGGTCATGCCAAAGGCGCTTTTACCGGCGCGCATAAGCATAAGGAGGGCATATTCAAGCTGGCGGATGGAGGAACCGTATTTCTGGATGAGATCAGCAACATCAGTCTAAACGTTCAAAGCAAACTGCTTCGGTTTATAGAAAACCGCGAAATTTTACCGCTGGGGAGCACGATAAATCGAAAAGTGGATGTTCGTTTGATTTTTGCCACCAATAAGGACCTCAAAGAAATGGTGGCCGAAGGTTCCTTCAGAGAAGACTTTTATTATCGAATTTTTGTATATCCGATTATGATACCCCCGCTCAGGGAGAGGAAAACAGATATTTTACCTATATCCTACCATTTTTTAAAACAGTTCAACCAAAGCTTTGGCAAAAAGATATCTGGATTCGAGGATAAGGCTGTCACTCGATTAACGGAATATGATTGGCCGGGGAACGTCAGGCAATTGAGAAATGTTATCGAAAGGGGCGTCATACTGTGCGAGAGGGATAAAATTACGCTCAAAGAACTTCCTCTACTGGGGGACATCGCTGATATCGAACAACTAATCGACCATATTCCTTCAACCAACGATGAACTTAAAAGAATTAAAAAAGAGATTCGGCAGAAAGCGGTTGCGAAAGTTGAAAAGAATTTTGTAATGAATGCGCTTATGAAAAATGATTGGAACGTCACCCGTGCAGCAGAGAAAGTAGGGCTGCAAAGAACCAACTTTCAATCGTTAATCAAAAAACACAATATAAAGATCCCCCGACACACCCGGTCAGATTCGTGATCCCTGGAATATTTATACGGTGTATATTTTTTTTATACAACCCATAGGTTTTTATGCCAGTGTCCGGAAAGGGCCTCCTTCCGCCGCTTAAATTTTCTTTGTAAAAATAATTTATATAAATATTATCATTATGTTGGGTCGTTTAGTCTTTTGAGGCTCAACATAAATTCCAAATTCACTTTCCCCGTAAACCTGTTTTCATGTTCAACGGGATGTGTATATTTTTTTTATACACACCTGTTTCGACCTGAGCACCCCTCTGATTTATATTGTATAATATCAACAGGTTGATGTTCAGCATCTCTTTTGGCATACAACATGCATAAATGCCCGGTAAGATGAGTTATACAATCAAACATGAATTTACATAAAAAATAACAAATGCAGTTCATTTTAAGGAGGAAAAAATGGGAACAGCAGCAAAAATTATGGTAGTCGATGATGAAAAACAGATCTGTCAAAATGTGGAAAAAATCCTTTCCAAAAACGATTACGAGGTCATTCGCGCAACCAGCGCCAAAGAGGCCCTGGAAAAAATGGCCAAGGATTCATTTTCGCTTCTTATCTCCGATATCGTTATGCCCGAGATGAATGGCCTTGAGTTTCTGAAACTGGTTAAAAAGGAATGGCCGCTTACCAAAGCTGTTATGATGACAGCCTATGCATCCACAGATACGGCGGTTAAAGCCATACGGCTTGGGGCTCTGGACTATCTTTCCAAACCGTTCACTCCAGATGAGTTGAGATCTACGGTTGAACTGGCCCTGTCCGGAGATTTAACCGAAGCGGCGACAACGGAAAAGGAAAGAGAGATCATCGATGTGGATATTCCCTTTGACAGAGATGATGTGGCAAAATATACCGGTGAGGACTTTGTAGACAGGCTTGGTCCTTCGGATATGCCGGTGGTTGAAGCAGCACCGGAAACCCTTGAAAATTACTGTGCATTAGGGGATATGGTTTGTGACATTTTCAAAAAGCTCGGGGCAACTTGTAAGGGAGGGAACAAGACCGGAGAATGTCCGCAGTTAAAGGCTAAAAAGAGAAAGGCTGCCAAAGCGAAAAAGTTTGACGGTGAAAAACTGATCGGCATCGATTCTCCGTTTAACTACGAAGAAACGGTTTCAATAACCGGTCCTGAATATGTTTTGAACATGCAGCACGAAGGGGTTGCTTTTATGCCCTATGAAGAACTCAAGCAGAATGTTGCACAGATGATGAAAAAAGCGCCCGAACGTCAGGCAGACGTCATAGAGATTCCGAAAGAGATGGTGCCGGCTGGAGTTCTGGTGGTTGATGACGAAGTCGCTGTCAACAATAATATCCGGAAGATACTCTCCAAAAAAGGTTTTAGTGTGGAGCAGGCTGTTACCAAAACCGAGGCACTTGAGAAAATAGAAGAAACCGCTTACGCCCTTGTTCTGTTGGACCTGAGAATGCCCGATGTAAAAGATCTGGAACTTCTAAAAGCGATTCGTGACCGGAGACCGGAAACCATGGTCATTATCATTACCGGTTATGCCAGTATCGAGACGGCAGTGGAAGCCTCAAGGCTGGGTGCTGTCGATTACCTTGCCAAACCGTTTACACCCGACGAAATCCGTAACGCAACTGAAAAAGCTTTCCGTCTTGCCGCTTAAATCTAAAGGAATCTCCCAACCACCTTATTGGTTGGGAGATTTTTATAAACTCAAATTTGCTCCCCACTACGTTCTCGTATTATTTCCAAGCAATCAATTATTATTACCTGCCTCCCCGTTACACTTCTATTTAAAAAGGGCATATCTTTTTAAAAATTCTCCATTATTATGCCCCAACAAACCTTAGAATTTTATTGACAAACCTTATAATACTTTATAGTTAAACTGTTTGGTTCAATCTAACGTAACGTTATCGTTACTTTTCAACATATCGCCCTAAAATTGCTCTTTTTTCAAGGAGGATAGAACGATGCCCCAAGATGTAATCGGATCGGTTCTGGTTTTAGGTGGAGGGATTGCCGGAATGCAATCCGCTCTGGATCTTGCCAACTCGGGATATTATGTTTATCTCGTCGAAAAATCCCCTTCCATTGGCGGAGTTATGGCTCAGCTGGACAAAACTTTCCCCACCAATGATTGTGCTATGTGAATTATTTCACCCAAACTGGTCGAGGTCGGCCGGCACCTGAATATTGAAATCATCACATACGCGGATCTGGAATCTGTGGAGGGATC